>JBIKPB010000093.1:0-6514 GCA_044357705.1 Formosimonas sp.
GACGCACACGTCCTAAACTCACCTGATGTTTGGCTTCTAACAACAAGGCGCGCATCATGCGATAGCCGACAAATCCGTGGCATTCAAGATACAACTGCCTGATGATTTGGTCTAACGCCACATTGGCACAAGCGCGTTGCGAAGGTTGATGATTGAGCCAAGTATAATAAGCACTGCGCGAGAGCTTCAACGCTTTGCATCGCCGCGATGTCGATTGCAGTTGATTTGAGTGCTGTTTGATAAAGGTGTACAAGTCCGTTACTTTTGGAGTTTGGCCATGTACACGCCGAACTTTTTTAGGATTTCATTGTCCTTATGCGCCATTTCAAGCTCACGTTTGAGTCGTCGGTTTTCTTGTTCGAGCTCTTTGAGGGTGGGCGGGTTAGACATTTGCTGAAACACAACGTCACTTTCGCGTGCACGGGCGCACCAGTCTTTTGATGTGCCGTATGAAATCCCCAATTCAGCCGCGATGTCTTTGCGGCTTTTTTGAGGGTTGTCTTGGATGTAACGTAGGGTGTCTTGTTTGAATGTATCGCTGTATTGAGTTGCCATCTTTGAGACTCCTTTATGATTAAGTTTATATCATGCGGGATGTCCTGCAAACAGCTAGAACTCCAATTGTGATTTAAAAGGGTAGGTTAATATCGGGCTTAACGCCGCATAAAAGTTTTTTAAATTCATTTTGTATGCGTTGCAAGCCTAAGACATCATTCGCCTCAAAACGCAGCACCAACGCTGGTGTTGTATTCGACGCACGTACCAAGCCGAACCCATCGGCATAATCGGCGCGTAAGCCATCGACCGTACTCAATGTTGCGTCTTTGAATGAAGCGGTTTGTGCCAGTATCGACATGATGGCATGGCCTTCGCCCTCAGCCAAGCGTAGGGTGATTTCCGGCGTCGAAATACCTTGCGGTAAGTCGTTGAGCAAACGTGTCACCGCTGCTTCGTTCGGTGCGCGTGAGATGATTTCGAGCAAACGTGCTGCGGCATATAAGCCATCATCCAAACCGCCCCAACGATCATTAAAATACAAATGGCCACTCATCTCGCCCGCAAACGCCGCTTGGGTTTCTTTGAGTTTGGCTTTCATCAATGAATGTCCGGTTTTCCACATCAACGGTTGGCCGCCATATTGGGTGACATATTTGGGCAAATAAGCACTGCATTTGACGTCATAAATCACTGTTGCGTTAGGAATGCGCGACAAAATATCCTGTGCAAATAACATCATTTGACGATCGGGATAAATGATTTGCCCGTCTTTGGTGACCACGCCCAAACGATCTGCATCACCATCAAAAGCTAAGCCGATTTCAGCATCGCTGGTGCGCAATGTGTTTTGTAGATCGATGAGATTATGAGGTTCAGCCGGATCAGGGTGGTGGTTGGGAAAATGACCATCGACATCGCAGAATAGCTCGGTTACGGTACAGCCCAGACGTTTTAACAACGTGGACGCGATGACTCCGCCCACACCATTGCCACAATCGACGGCAACATGTATAGGGCGAGTCAATTGGACATCGGCTACAATTGCTTCCACATAATCGTTCAGCATATCGCGCTGCGTTACTGTGCCCTGGGTTTTTGCCGTATGTAAGCGGTTACCTACAATGCGCTCATATAAATCCGTGATCGTTGCGCCGTACAAGGTTTCACCAGCCAACATCATTTTGAGACCATTGTATTGTGGTGGATTGTGACTTCCGGTAACGACGATGCCTGAGCCGGTTTGCAGTTGCCGAGTGGCAAAATAAACCACGGGGGTCGGTACCATACCGATGTCAATGACGTGAATACCCGCGCGCGTAATGCCGTCTGTTAAAGCGTTTTGCAAACGCCCACCGGACAAGCGTCCGTCGCGACCGACCACGATTGTATTTAGATTGCGTTCGAATGCCAGAGAGCCAATTGCTTGACCGATTTGCGTGACGGCTTCAGCGGTCAATGTTTCGTCCACGATGCCGCGGATGTCATAAGCTTTGAATATGGTTTTTGAGAGTGTCATTATTTCAATCAATTAAAAAGTTGTTTATTAAAACACCCATCTTGTATCTATAGAATTAAACTGTTAAACTTAATCCGCATATAATATATATGTGATTGCATTCTAATTAAAATGGAGAGCTCAATGAAAAAAATGATTTTAGGTGGTGCTTTAGTGACTGCTTTGGTGCTGAGTACAGCGGCTTTTGCTAATAAAACCGATGCCAACGGTGATGGCTATTTTAGCCGTGATGAGCAAGTATCGGCAAGTTTCGCGCGTTACGAGAAAAAGTTCAACGCTGCGGACGTCAACCATGACGGTAAAGTCACTTTGGACGAAATTTCCGGCAAAAAGCTCACTGTAGCCAAATCCGCCGACCTTAATAAAGACGGTGTGATCACACGCGAAGAAGCCAAAGCGCACGTTGAAAAAAGCATCGACAAAAAAATGGCCAAAAAAGATTTAGATCACGATGGCAAGCTCAGTAAAGAAGAACGTCAACGCAAAAAAACCAGCTGATTGAAAAAAGCCACTGATCACTCGGTGGCTTTTTAGTAAAAGTTGATTACTGCTCTTCTTTTTCGTCGTCCCAGCCACTCGCTGGTTTTTCACCTTCTTTATAGACCACTTTCATTTCCATCGGTTGGTGTGTCGCCTCGACCAAAATCAAACGGTCAATGTTTGGATGCTGACCTGGCGTGGCTTTCGCTTCAGCAGCTTTTTCAGCAAACAATTCTAAACCGCGTCGTGCCGCAGCCAAATCTAACGTACCCATGGTTTTAAACAAGTAAAAATACAAAGCAACCGAGCCTTTTTGGCCTTCGACATTATAGACACTCGACAATAATTTACCATCCTGATAGAACTCGATGCGTTCGACTGAATCAATTGCGGGAAATTGCTCAAGGTTTTCTGCAAATACGGTGCTGGTTTTTAATAACATAATGGTTCCTTGGTTGAACTGCTTTCGTGATGAGTGAATATTACCTTGAAATACATCAAATCGGTGAAATTCGCCTTACGAAGCCAGTTGTAAAATATGTTCGATGTACGCCGCAGCGTCGGGCTCTTTACCGTCGCGCTGCGCTTGCCATAACATGCGCCCTAGACACTCCATAATCATGTGTTGTGCCGCATGTTCATCATCCAGCTTCTGTGACAGTTTAACCGAAGCGGCGCGAATGCCCGGCGGTTGATCAATCGAAATTTGCTCGGAAATCGATAAATGCATGGATAAATGCAAAAACGGATTGGTCTGACCGTCCTCAGGCAAAAACTGTGCCACTTCCAGCGCCTCGATTGGACCATTTAAAACATCCTGATACTCAGGATGGATGCGCATCCAGCGCACTGCAATCTGCTCGATCGGCGCGAGTGGCTCGTTGCGTATCGATTTATGCCACGCGTGGTAAAAAAACTGCCGAACTTCAGCGACCGTTGGGTTAAAAAACATCAGATGATTTTCCGAAAAGTGAGTGCCCAAAATTTTCGTATGCGCCGCGCTTCAAATGCCACAATCATTCAAAAAGTTGCAGACGCCAGAAAAAGACTTGCCAAATCGGCCAAATCGGGTTATAAATACGAAAGTTTACACGCAAATGGTTTGCGGTAAAAGCAAAAACAGGATGAATCATGCGCCACGTAGTTGCTTATTTCTTTTGGTACTTTACTCGAACGAGCGGTTGAGCTGTTCGGTGTGCCTTGCGCGTGCCCTCATTCAAACCGCTAACTCCAGTTAGCGGTTTTTTGTTTTTTGTTTTATGGTTTCATGATTTTAATTTTTAAACGTTTTTAACACCACTGGAAAATTTATGTTCAACACCGACGATGTCCGTATCAAAGAAATCAAAGAGCTCTCGCCACCTTCAGTCGTGATGAGTGAGTATGTATTAAGCGACGAAGTGGCTAAAATACCGTTCGAGACGCGTGCGGCGATTCATCGCGTCTTACACGGCGCGGACGATCGCTTGGTGGTCGTGATTGGCCCCTGCTCGATTCATGATCCTAAAGCGGCGTTGGATTACTGCAAACGCTTGCTCGTGCAACGTGAGTTGTACAAAGACACGCTTGAAGTGGTGATGCGTGTGTATTTTGAAAAACCGCGCACGACGGTTGGCTGGAAAGGTTTGATCAACGATCCGAATCTTGACGAAACGTTTGACATCAACAAAGGCTTGCGCGTCGCGCGTGAATTATTGCTCGAAATCAACACGATGGGTATGCCCGCCGGTTGCGAATACCTCGACATGATGACGCCGCAATACATCGCCGATCTCGTGAGCTGGGGCGCGATCGGTGCGCGTACGACCGAGTCGCAAGTGCATCGCGAATTGTCTTCGGGCTTATCTTGCCCTGTCGGTTTCAAAAACGGTACCGATGGTAATGTCAAAATCGCCGTCGATGCGACTTTGGCCGCGCAACGTCCACACCATTTCTTGTCGGTGACCAAAGCTGGTCATTCAGCGATTGTTTCGACCAACGGCAATGAAGATTGTCACGTGATTTTACGCGGTGGCAAAAAGCCGAATTACGATGCGCAAAGCGTGCAAGAGGCATGCGAAGTCATTGCCAAAGGTGGCTTGGCACAACGCGTGATGGTTGATGCGTCACATGCCAACTCTGAGAAAAAACCTGAGAACCAAGTGCAGGTCTGTGCGAATATTGCCGCACAAATCGCGGGTGGTGACGAACGTATTTTCGGTGTCATGGTTGAGTCGAATCTGGTGGGCGGCCGTCAAGATCTGGTTGCTGGTGCGACCTTGACGTACGGTCAAAGCGTAACCGATGGTTGCATCGATTGGGAGTCATCGGAAGCCGTATTGAAAGGATTGTCTGAAGCGGTCAAAGCGCGTCGTGAGTTGAAGCGCAATAATTTTGCGGAGCAATAATCACAGCAGCAAGTAGGCCATACTTCAAATAAAAACACGACCTTAAAAAGGTCGTGTTTTTATTTAAGCAATCCAATTGCAATATTCAACATGGACAACGCGTACCTTTGCTGTCCGCACTCGGAAAACGCGCCTCCAAACAATAGCGATAAAACTCATCGCGCGTGTAAGGCGTCGCTTCAGGATGCTGGCTGAGCATGTGATTGAGGTAATAATCATAGTCTTGAATGCCAATCATCAAGCGGCAAGTTTGCACGGTGCGTTTGGCGAGCTGTTTGATGTTGGCCAACCATGAATCGTCCAAACTATAGTTGTTGAAAGCTTCACGTGTCATCAACGCCGCATTAGGATCATGGCTTAATGCGCGTTGCTGATAGTCGAGATACGCCGCATCCAAATCATCCAGCGCGATTGAGTGCGCAGCATGATCGGGCTGAGTCGGTGATGTGCCGACCAAGTAAGATAAATCAAGCATGTGTGACCTCCTTTTTCGCATCACGGTAAACCGCTTCGCTTTCGCGCACCGTCGGCTTGCTATTTGCCAATGCTTTGCGCACATTAATAATCACCGCAACCAACATGACAATCGCCACCAGCATGAAAAATCCGCATAAGACCGCGTTGATCTGATTGGCAAATGCGACGCGTTGCATTTCTTCGATGGTTTTGGCGGGCGCTAAAATCTTGCCTTGTGCGATGGCATCGTTAAAGCGCTGCGCTTGCGCCAAAAAGCCGATTTTGGGATTGGTGTGAAAAATCTTTTGATAACCCGCGGTCATTGATGTGATGAACAACAACGTGGTCGGCACAATCGTGATCCATGCGTAGCGCTCTTTTTTCATTTTGAACAGCACGACCGTACCGAGTAACAATGCCATTGATGCCAACATTTGGTTGCCGATACCGAACAATGGCCACAATGTATTGATACCGCCCAACGGATCGGTCACACCTTGATAAACGAAGTAACCCCAGCTGCATACTGCAACGGCTGTACCGAGCAAATTGCCGACAAAACTGTGGCTTTTTGACAAACCGGGAATGAAAACACCCACGGTATCTTGAACCATAAAGCGGCATGCGCGCGTCCCTGCATCGACGGCGGTCAAAATAAACAAGGCTTCAAACAAAATCGCAAAGTGATACCAAAATGCCATCATCGCTTCGCTGTTGAAAATATCCGATACGATCACCGCCATGCCGACTGCAAAGGTCGGTGCGCCACCAGCGCGGGATAATATCGACTGTTCGCCAATATTATGCGCAAGCGTTGTGAGCACTTCGGGTGTAATGACAAATCCCCATTGATTGATGGCTTGTGATGCAGATTCGACCGTGGTACCAATGACGGCGGCAGGTGAGTTCATTGCGAAATAAACCCCCGGATCCAAAATTGATGCGCAAATCAACGCCATAATTGCTACTAAAGATTCACCGAGCATCGCGCCGTAGCCGATCACGCGCGCATGACTTTCGCGCTCCAGCAATTTGGGTGTTGTGCCCGATGCGACCAAAGCATGGAATCCTGAACACGCGCCGCAGGCAATCGTGATGAATAAAAACGGGAATACGCTGCCCGAAAAGACTGGACCGGTACCATCGATGAATTTGGTCACCGCAGGCATTTTAAGAT
>JBIKPB010000170.1:0-4099 GCA_044357705.1 Formosimonas sp.
CTAAGACAGAATCTTGTGTGGATTCATGATGTTGAGCGGGTCCAACTGTGACTTAATCGCGCGCATTAAATCCATTTCGACGTTTGATTTCACATCTGCCAATAAATCACGCTTGAGCAAGCCGATGCCATGTTCGGCTGAAATACTGCCGTTGAATTTTTGAACCTGTGCGTAAACGATCGCGTTGATTTTAGCTTCACGTTGCATTAGTTCATCGGCGTTGCTGAATGCTTGACCCATTGAGATATTAAAATGTAAATTACCATCGCCAATGTGCCCAAAAACCATTGGCTGAATTTTGGGAAACTGCGCTTGCAGTGCCGCTTGAGTGGCTTTATTAAAAGCGACCAAATTGGAAATCGGCAGGCTGATGTCGTGCTTGACATTTTTGCCGGCGCGTTTTTGTGCGGCTGAAATCCACTCGCGCAGATTCCAAAAATCAATCGCATTTTGTTCGCTTTGAGCAATCACAGCATTTTGAATGATGGTTTGTTCAGTTAAATCACTGAGTACTGATTCTAAGTCTTCGGTACGTAAAGGTAAGGTCGATGAAAGTTCGATCAATGCATATTCAGCATTGTCTTGATCCGTTGTAGCAAATGGATGGGAGAGCTTGAATTGTGCGCATACCAAATTTAACGCAGCGTTTGAAATATATTCAAACGCAATCAACTGACTATCAAAGCGTTGTTGCAACGACTGAAATGCTTGCAAAATATGTGCAAAATCAGCTGTAGCGATCATCGCGACACGGCGTTGCGCTGGTGCTGGGTAAAGTTTTAGTACAGCAGTAGTGATGATCCCAAGCGTGCCTTCGGCTCCGATAAACAGATGCTTTAAATCGTAGCCGGTATTATTTTTACGTAAGGTATTTAAACCGCGCCAAACCTCACCATTTGCTAAAACCACTTCTAAGCCAAGGCACAAGTCACGCATATTGCCATAACGCAAAACTTGCGTGCCGCCGGCATTGGTCGCCAAGTTACCACCAATGGTCGCGGCGCTTTGTGAAGCAAGGGTGATTGGAAACATTAAGTGGTGTGCCGCAGCAGCGTGGTGCAACTTTTCAAGCGTTACCCCCGCTTGTATGGTGACCGTATGGTTGAGTGCATCGACATCGATGGTTTGATTCAAACGAGACAGGTTGAGAATAATAGTGGGTGTATCGGGCAAAACCGCACAACCGCCAACCAGTCCAGTATTGCCGCCTTGCGCAATCACCGCAATCGGTGGGTGTTGTCCGGCACATAATTTGACGATGGCTGCAATCTCATCGGTGGAGCGGGGTAGGACTACGGCTAGCGGTGCGCGATGATAGCGATTTCGTTCATCGGTATGAAATAACTTGGCGTCATCACCCGTGCGAACAGATGTCTGACCTACAAGTTTTGAAAGTTGTTCGATAAAGCTCATTTTTGACTCAAACGGGACACTTGATACAAACGAAATAGATAAATCATCAATAAAACTGCTGTCGCCAGACCCAAAGCCAAGCGTACTAAAAGGTATTCGACTTCGTTGTTCACTTGAGCTTGCCACACGCTGGGCATCAATAATTGCAAACAAACCAACGCAACAATCCAAAAAATCAGGCGGCTACGCAGTGCGCGTGCGAGAGGCGGGCGAGTGCCGTTTCTGGTGTGTTTGATATAAGCGTTAGATAGCATGAAGACCGCAAGACTCAAGATGATTTCACCGCCTGCATACCAACGGCTGATCGGATTGATATCCGCATAAGCACGGGTGATCCCTTCAAGTGTATACAGCAGTACCATTAAACTCAGTGTCAAAAAGCGCGAACGCTCGCCACGCCAAATCGCGGGTAGTAACGGTAATAGTAGGAATCCTTTAAATGCAAAAAAAGTGCCACCCGGACGCAATGGTGCACCAACGCTTTCCCATACAGCGCATAAAACAATCAACGCCACGATTGCTAAAGCTGTAGCGCGGTTGAGGGATGATGGTGATGAGTTTAGGGGCGTGTTCATACCAGTTTGAGCGCAATACGGGCGAGATGTTGACCTTGAGCAATGGCGAGTTTTTTTTCTGATTCAGAAACCGGTGCGTCATTGCTGATGCCTGAAACATGACTGACACCGTAGGGCGTACCACCGGTTTTCGTACCCATCAGCTCACTATTGTTGTATGGCAGGCCGACCCAAACCATGCCGTGATGGATGAGCGGTATGACCATGCTGAACAGAGTCATTTCCTGACCGCCGTGTAATGAGCCTGTGCTGGTGAAAACGCTCGCGGGTTTACCGATTAAAACACCAGCCAGCCATAAGCCGCTGGTTTGGTCGAGGAAATATTTGAGCGACGCAGCCATATTGCCAAAGTGAGTGGGTGAGCCCATAGCCAAACCGATGCAGTTTGCTAAATCATCTTGGGTCGCATAAGGTGCGCCATCGGGTGGAATCGGAGGTAACGCGACTTCAGTTTGTAAGGCAACCGGTGGCACGGTGCGGATACGTGCATCAACACCAGTTGACTCGATGCCTTGTGCGATCAACTCAGCCAGGCGTTGGGTGTGGCCGCCACGAGAATAAAATAAAACCAAAATATAAGGACGAGTCATGGGTTGGGGAAGTCGAATTTGTTTACAATGTCGGCATTATAAGTGATTAAGTTGAATATCAGAAGTTTTGGGATGAGTCAAAAATGAATAAGTTTTCTGTGCACGATACTTGGCAACGACTGCGCGCCGCAACACGATTTTTGGCGGCGCGTATGAGTGCGCATCGCTTGCCTCAAGTTGCTGGGAGTTTGAGCTTTACTACCGTACTGTCGGTTGTGCCGTTATTGGTTGTGATGTTGTCGATTTTGACGGCTTTTCCTGTATTCGAAACATTTAAAAATGAAATTCAGCAATTCATGTTGGATAACTTGATGCCTGAGCGAATGAGCAAAGTGGTAATGAAGCAAATCACTCAATTTGCCGATCAAAGTTCGCGTTTATCATTGGCGGGTAGTATTTTATTGATGACCTCCGCTTTATTGACAATGGCGACGATTGACCGTTCATTTAACGATATTTGGCAGGTCAAGCGACGGGGTCTGTTGCGCAAAAACGTTTTGGTTTATTGGGCTGTATTGACAATGGGTCCGATTGTGTTTGGTCTGGTTTTGTTGTTGGGCAGCTACTTGGTTGATACGCTCAAATCGACTCCGGTGCTGCAATCCTTCTTGTCTGTGGGGGTGCCTTTTGTCTTTTCAACTTTCGGTTTTGCGATGCTTTATGTGTTTGTGCCCCATCGAAAAGTCGCTTGGCGCGACGCTTTGGTTGGCGGTTTGGTTACCGCACTATTGTTTATTGCATTGACCAAAGGTTTTGCGTCTATATTTAGGCATTTCCAAGTCTATGCCATTATTTACAGTGCTTTTTCGATTTTGCCGGCATTCTTCTTATGGCTTTACGTGTTTTGGCTGATCGTGTTGTTGGGGGCGTCCATTACAGCAACTTTACCCATACTCAAATACGAGCGCTGGCGTAAAGAGCCGCGTGTGGGTGATGATTTGCCTGAAGCGTTGATGATTTTGTATATTCTTTATCAGGCGCAACATTCGCCCGCACGTATGGTCAGTTGGAATTCGATTCAGAGGCAGTTGCGTTTAAACAGTGAGGATCTGGCTGACATCATGAATACATTGCAAGAGCATGGCTGGATTGGCAAAGTTCGTCGTATCGATGAAGGAACCGGTTGGGCTTTGATTTGCGATACCGGTGAGGTGACGCTGGCGCATTTATACGACGTATTTGTGTTTGATTCGCAATATTTTGCTTCCGCTGCGCAAAAACGTGATTTGCCTTGGGCGAGTCGCTTCACCGAGTTGCATCGTTCGAGTTACCACCGCGTTTATTTAAGCGAGTTATTTGAGAAACGATAAGTGTGTCAAAGTTTTTAGAGCTGACTTTCTTTTCAAATAACTTGGCTTTATCGGGCAAAAAAACGATGCAAATCGCGCGCCTTATGGTTACAATGCGCCTATGATGGCACGCACGAGCGAGCTGAGTTTAAATTAGTGGAGACCCTTATGAAAATTGCAGATATTCTAAAAACCAAAACATTCGCTTTATTTACCGCGTCTCCAAAGACTG
>JBIKPB010000094.1:0-6435 GCA_044357705.1 Formosimonas sp.
GCGCGGTCAACTCTGTACCGATGCTGACGCCTGAGCAAGAGTACGATTTATCCATGGCTTATCGTGCCAATCCGAATAACCTCAATGCCGCGCACGCATTGGTGATTTCGCACTTGCGCGTGGTGGTTTCGGTGGCGCGTAAATATGCGGGTTATGGTTTGCCGCAAGCTGATTTGGTGCAAGAAGGATCAATCGGTTTGATGAAAGCGGTCAAGCGCTTTGACCCTGCGCATGGTGTGCGTTTGGTGTCATTTGCAATGCACTGGATCAAAGCCGAAATGCACGAGTACATCATCCGCAACTGGCGCATGGTGAAGATCGCCACTACCAAAGCGCAGCGTAAATTGTTTTTTAACTTGCGCAGCATGAAGTCGGGCGATACGATGAACCAAACCGAGGTCAACAACATCGCTAAGGTGTTGAAAGTCAAACCGGAAGAAGTCATCGAAATGGATAAACGCTTGACCGGTCGAGATATCGCGATTGACGGCGGTATGGACATGGACGACGAATCGCAAAGTATGGCACCGATTGCATACCTCGCCGACGAAACGCAAGAGCCGACCGAGGTCTTGGCACGTGCGCAAAGTGATGTGATGCAAACCGAAGGTTTGTCAGAGGCATTAAGCCAGTTGGACGAGCGTTCGCGTACGATTGTCGAGAGTCGCTGGTTGGCCGATGATGAAGGTAGAGGTCAAACTTTGCATGATCTGGCTGCACAATTTGGCGTGTCTGCTGAGCGAATTCGCCAAATCGAAACGGCGGCGTTGAAAAAAATGCGTACCAGTTTGAGCCTGTCTTTTGAGCGTTGAGTCGCGTCTCAAGATTGTATGTGTGACAGTAAAAGACGACTTTCGGGTCGTCTTTTTTGCGTTGATGAGTGTGTCGTTTGTTGTAAACTCAAGGTCCAATACCCTGAAATAACGTTAAAATAGCGTTAAATTCAAAGAGATCGTTTTAAAAAGTAACCCGTAATGGAAAACAGAATGCAAAGAAAAAAAAGTTGGGTATGTATGGCGTTACTCAGTGTGAGTGTGCTTGTATCGCAGGTCACATATGCCAAAAAAATCGCCCCGCCACCGATGACGGGCGGCCAAACTGAAGCGGTCGGTGCTGCGCTAGTGCTGAGTGCAGCGCAATTAGCCGAGCGAGATCGCATGGCGGGTAAGCGCGATGAGTTGTTGGTGGGCAAATGGGTGGGCGATGCGCCGGCTCAAGAGTCTTGTTCGGCTTATGCATGGCGAACAGAACGTGCGGCTGACGGTACTTACCGCTTGCATTATTTTGATGAAGCACAAACCCTGTTGGATGATCAAGGTTTTTGGTGGGTAGATGGTGAGGGGCGTTATCATGAATATTCGACCGACACTCAGGAAGAGGCGGTGGTTTATGCTTATCGTGTCGAAGATCAGCAGGCGATGTTTCGCAATATTAACCCTGTGGTTAGTAGTGGCTGCGAGGTAACAGAGTTCGCAGAGAAAAAAATCAGTTAAATCCAAATTGGAGTAGATCATGAATCAATGGCAGCAAAAAATTGAAGAAACCGTCGAACAAATGGTACAAAACAGCCCGTTTAAAGATGTGGGGCAAAACGCTAAAACCTTTTTGGTCAGCGCTTTGCGTCAACTCGATGTGGTGACGCGAGAAGAGTTTGATGTCCAAGCGGCGATGTTGGTACGCACGCGTGAGCGATTGGAGACGTTGGAAAAGCAAGTGGCGGAGTTGGAGCGTGCCGGTAAATAGTTTGGACTTAAAAAACAGCATTTTTCAAATGCTGTTTTTTGTAGCTCAGTTGGCACGCATCAAAAGTTGAATAAAATCAATTATTAGCAAGCAATGTCAATCATCCGCAGATGGGCTCAAACCGCCTAAAAATCAAGCGTTTAGCGGTATAATGACGAGTGCGCATCGATGCGCGATTTTTTTATGGATGTTTGAAATAATGAAAAAAATAAACATTGGCATTTCTATTTTTGCGGTCAAAGATGCGCAGTTGTGGTCCAATGGGCTGAACATGAATTTGGCTTTTTTGGTGCTGTTGCTGCAAGCCAGTCCGATCGTTGGCAAGGTTTATTTGCTCAATGGTGGCGATCACGATGCGATTCCTGAAGGTTTGTCGTTCGACGGAATTGATGCGCCGTTGGTTAAGCCGCAAGACGTGACGTTTGATCTCGATGTCGTCATTGAGATGGGCGCGCAGTTGCCGACCGAGTGGCTCAAGCGCGTCAGCGCACTCGGTGTCAAGTTGGTCAGCTTTTTGGTTGGCCACACTTATGCGGGCAATGCCGAAGGGCCGATTTTTGATAAAAACTCTGGGCAAATGTTTACCGATGCACCGTGGGACGAGATTTGGACTTTGCCGCAATACATGAAAAGCTGCGCGCCGATGTTGCGTACGCTGACGCGTGCACCGGTCATCGCCATGCCGCACATCTGGTCGCCAATTTTTTTACAAAAGCAGATTGATGAGTTCAGTGCCGAAGGCCATCACTTTGGCTTTAAACCTCACACCATTGGTGAGCCACGCCGTGCTTGGCGGGCAGCGATGTTTGAGCCGAATATTTCGGTGGTCAAAACGTCTTTCTTGCCGATGTTGGTTTGTGAGCAAGCCTATCGCCTTAATTCACAATCGGTTGCTTTGATGATGGTGCTCAACTCATTTCACATGAAAGAACACCCCACTTTCAATCGTTTTGCATTGTGTTTGCAGTTGACCAAAGACAGTAAAGCGAGCTACGAGCCGCGCTTGTCGTTCGCCGACTGCATGATGCGACACAATATGGATGTGGTGGTCTCGCATCAGTGGGAAAATGCACAAAATTACGTGTACTACGATGCGCTTTATGGCGACTATCCGCTGATTCACAATTCTGATTTCCTGCAGCGTGCGGACGTCGGTTTTTATTACCCAGAGTTTGAGTCGAAAATCGGTGGTGAACAGTTGATTGATGCGTGGCAACAAGACGCGAATTTTTGGGCGGATTATCGCCGTCGCAATCAAACATATTTGAGCACACTGGATCCGCTCAGCAAAGAAAATATTCACATTTTTACACAACAGATTGAGCGCTTAACCGCAGGAGTGGCCGCATGAAAGGAACTCGCGAAAAACTTAAAGTCGGCGTGACGCTGATGGTGCGTGAGGGTTTCCAGTCGGTATGGGAAAACGGCATCTTTCAAAACTGCGCATTTCTGGTTCAGCTTCTCAAGCAATCACCTGCCGTTGAATGGGCTGTCATCGTCAATCCATCCGGGATCAAGCCGAACGACGCGATGATGTTCAACGATTTGGGGCTTGATATCATCAGCCTCGATCATGCGATGGAAGCATTAGACGTCGTGATTGAAATGAGTGCAATGATTGATGATCATTGGGTTATCGAATTCAAAAAACGCGGCGGTAAATATGCTTGGATGCGCGTCGGCAATGACTACGTGATCGACATTGAGCGCGCGATGTTCAACAAGCCATCGGGTGCGCTTTGCGGTGATAAACCGTACGATCAAGTCTGGACGATTCCCGAGTACGAAAACAGTTGCAAAGATTATTTTTCGATCACTGCGCGTGCACCGGTTAAGTTTTTGCCGCATTTGTGGACACCGATGTTTTTCCAAAAAGGCATCGATACCTTGCCAAACGATAAAAAGTTTGGTTACCAGCCGGGGCGTAAAAACTGGCGCGTTTGTGTATTTGAGCCGAACGTGTGCATGGTGAAAACCTCCTATATTCCGATGTTCTTGATTGAGGAAGCTTATCGTGCGAAGCCAGAGTTTTTAGACTCGGTGCGTCTGTGCAATACGATGCACCTTAAAGATAATGGTAAATTTGCTGCGATGGCCAATCGACTGGATTATGTCAATCATGGCTTAGTCAGCTATGAAGGACGCTTTGCGGTGTACGAATATATGGCGCATTACGGTGACGCGATTGTCTCTCATCAGTGGGAAAACGCTCAAAATTACTTGTACTACGAAGCTTTGTACGGTGGCTATCCACTGATTCACAACTCACCGATCATCCAAAAATACGGTTATTACTATCCAGATTTTGATTGCCAAGCTGGCGGGCAAGTGTTGTTGGATGCATTTGCCCATCACGATGAGCGTCTGGAAGATTACAAACGCGATGGCCAAGAGTTGTTGGCGACGCTGGATGTTGACTCGCCGGTCAATATTGAAATTTACACGCGTGAGTTATTGAGCCTTTTTGCAAAATAGTCTGAAAATGGAGCGGTTATGACGGTTAAAGTCATCAGTTTGTTGGATCGTTATGATGAAGTGGTGCTGCGCAATCACCAGTACTACGCGCGCTTGTACGGCTATACGCATCAGTCTATCGAAACCCGCATGTATCCGCATGCGCACTTAAAAGTGACCTACAAATACAATTATTTGTTGCAGCAACTCAAGTCGATGGATGAAGGTGATATTGTCATGATGATTGATCATCATTCGTTAGTATTCTGCCCGATTGATGTGAATGTGCTCATGAGCGGGCGCGACAGCGTGGTAGTTAATGGCCCGACCGATGTCGATGCAGCCGATATTCCGATGACGAATTTTTTGTTGGTGCGCAACACTGCAGCGATTCGTGCAACATTGCACGAAATTTTGGCTGCTTTGCATGGTGTGTTGGGTTCTCAAGATCACCCAGACGAAGAAGTTCTACTGCAAAAATTCTCGTTGCTGGGCATCAATACTGGCATCGGCGACACTTACATCAATGTTGATTGGCGCATCAACGATTGGTTCAAATCCAAGATTTTTGTGGTGTTTCTAGGCGCGAGTAATTCGTGGACTGATGATGGTCGAACCATGCACCAAAAAGTTCGCCACATGACCCATGATGCGAATTTGGAGCGCTTATTGATGCGTCAAATCAATGATCATTTCATTGAAGGCAAGCCGATGATGCAAGCACCGAATTACCCAGCGATTTCGGACGATACGGTCAGTCACTTCAATCCCGAAGCCAAAATCGCCTTGGTCACCTTGTACACACACCACATCACAACTTATGCCCGTGTTTCCGAGCACAACGTCAAACGCTACTGTGACCGCCACGGTTATGCCTATCATGTCTATCGAGCGATTCCCGAAGAGCTTGACCCGAACATCAACGGCACATGGGTCAAAAGCTGGCTGCTTAAAAACAATATCGCCAATCACGACTGGATCATCTGGGTCGACGCAGACGTCTTATTCCGCAACCATATCCAAAAGCTCGAGCCACTGCTCGAAGGACGTGATTTATTGTTCGCCAAAGACCTCTGCGCATGGCCGATCAACGCCGGTATTATGGGATTTAGAAACACGCCTGCGAATGTTGAGCTGATCGACAAGATTTGGCAGCGCATGCTGGAAGTCAACGACAAGTCGACTGTTTACAGTGATCAAGGTGATCAGTTCCACACGATCAATGTGCTGGGTGAGAATGGTATTTTGAATGAAAAGAATATTGTCAATTGCTTGAGTATCAATACCGCTCCGCCGATGTCCACACCTGCTACATTCTTGACGCATTATGTTGGTTGGGGCGAGCCGTATCGCTCGGTGTATATGGCGCACGATGATATGCTGTCACAGCGTCAGCACGGTTAAGGAGCGAACATGACAAAAGTTTTAACGGTACTGGAATATCAAGACGACGAGATTTTGCGCAATCATGAGCATTATGCGCAACGTTATGGCTACGCGCATCAATGGGTCGAGACCGATTTTATGGCGCACGAAAAATTGCGCACGGCGTTCAAATACAATTATCTGTTGCAGCAACTCAAAACCTGTAAGGAAGGCGAGTTGGTCATGTTGATCAATGGGCATACGGCTATTTTTAAACCGTTGTCGATTGTCGAGGCGATGGAAGGATTGGATCGGTTCGTATGCTACGGCCCTGGTTCCAACGACGCGCCCGATGCACCGTATTTGCCGCTCAATAATTTATTGATTGTGCGCAATACCCAAGCCAACCGTGATTTTTTGCACGACATGTTGTTCGCTTTGCACGGCGGTTTGGCCGTTCGACCGGAACATTTGAACGAATACCAATGGTTAGAACAGTTCTCGATTTTGCCGACCAACGCGACATTGCTCAATACCTACATGAATGTCAATTGGCAGATTCCAAATTGGTTTAACGCGAATATTTTTGCAGTGAATTTGGGCATGGGCACCAAGTACGATAACGCGAGCAATCCTAAGCAAGATTTATCACACGACAGCAATCTTGAAAAAGTCTTGTTGCGTCAAATCAATGATCATTTCATTGCAGGTAAGCCGATGATGCAAGCACCGAATTACCCAGCGATTTCGGACGATACGGTCAGTCACTTCAATCCCGAAGCCAAAATCGCCTTGGTCACCTTGTACACGCACCACATCACAACTTATGCCCGTGTTTCCGAGCACAACGTCAAACGCTACTGTGACCGCCAC
>JBIKPB010000095.1:0-6420 GCA_044357705.1 Formosimonas sp.
CTCGCCGATTGGCACATGAGCCGCGCACAGTCGAATCTATAAAGCGCTCTCGATCAATCGAGGGCGATTGTATAAAAATAAATACTGCCGTGCTTGTCCGCGAAAGCCTTGTTCATCTTCGGCCATTAGACGCACATAATAAAACCCGTCCAGTTTTCGGGATGCGACCGCGCTGAATTTTGGACGGGTTACACAGGTATGTGTATTTAGCTGTGTTGCTGGTAGAGGAGGAATAATAAGTACTTGACCGATTGCCCCTTTTTGCTTTAAAGTAACTCCATGAATACAATTTTTGCACTCCTCGCGTTGCTGCCTTTGTCTGCTTTGCTACTAAGCCGTCAGCCGAAGTTTGCGCGTGTGAAAGTTGTTGTTAAGAAGTAACTTCATCCGTTTTTCAAAAACCTCGGCCCTTTGCAGCAAATGCGATGCCGAGGTTTTTTTATTGCCGTTTTTGCTAAAATATACCCTTCAATTTTCAGGAAACCCCAATGAACACGACTTTTCAAAGCATGGACCCATCCAAAAAATACCGTCCATATCCACAAATCGATTTACCCAATCGACAATGGCCGAACAAAGTTTTGACGAAGCCACCGATTTGGCTGAGTACGGATTTGCGTGACGGTAATCAATCTTTGATTGACCCGATGGACATTGATAAAAAGTTAAAAATGTTTGAGTTATTGGTTCAATTGGGTTACAAAGAAATTGAAGTTGGTTTTCCATCGGCCTCGCAAATCGAGTTCGATTTTGTACGCAAGTTGATCGAAGAAAACCGCATTCCAGATGACGTGACGATTCAAGCCTTGACGCAAGCGCGCACTGATTTGATCAATCGCACGGTCGAATCCTTGGTCAATGCCAAAAATGCGATTGTGCATGTTTACAACGCGACCAGCCCCTTATTCCGTGAAGTGGTGTACAACAAATCGCGTGACGAAACGTTACAAATCGCGGTCAATGGTGTTAAAGATATTAAAGCCGCTTTGGCTGCATTATCAGTGGATGCTCGTGCTCAAACCAATTGGCGTTTGGAGTACTCGCCTGAAACATTCAGCATGACCGAACTTGATTTTGCCAAAGAAATTTGTGAAGCGGTGATGCAAGAGTGGGGCGCAACACCGACCAATCAAGTCATTTTGAATTTGCCGACAACGATTGAAGTATCGACACCAAATGTCTTTGCCGATCAAATCGAATGGATGCATACGAATCTTGCCAACCGCGAATCTGCGATCATCAGCGTGCACCCACACAACGATCGCGGTACTGGCACGGCTTGCTCGGAATTGGCGATTTTGGCCGGTGCAGATCGAGTCGAGGGTTGTTTGTTTGGTAATGGTGAGCGCACCGGTAACGTTTGCCTCGTCAATCTTGCGATCAATTTATGGTCGCAAGGTATTCATCCTGGGGTTGATTATTCCAATATCAACGAAGTCATTCGCATCGCTGAGGAGTGCACGCAATTGCCTGTTGGCGCACGTCACCCTTGGGCGGGTGAATTGGTTTTTACTGCATTCTCTGGCTCACACCAAGATGCGATTAAAAAAGGTTTGACCCGTCAAAAAGACCGCGAAGCTGCGGCTAATGGTGAGACGATTGTATGGGAAGTACCTTATTTGCCGATTGATCCAGCCGATTTAGGTCGCTCGTACGAAGCAGTGATTCGTGTCAATGCGCAGTCAGGTAAGGGCGGCATGGCGTATTTACTCGAGCGCGATTATGGTTTGACCTTACCACGTATTTTGCAGGTTGATGTCGCACGCGCCGTTCAAGTTTTGGCGGACGAAACGGGTAAAGAATTGTCGAGTGGGCAAATTTACGACGTATTTTGTGATGAGTTTTTGAATCGTACTTCACCGATTGAATATGTTGATCATAAGATCAGTCATGCAACAGGTGTAGAAACATTGACTGCACAACTCAAAATGAGTGGCGTGGAAATTAAGATCGAAGGTTCGGGCAATGGTCCATTGTCGGCTTTTGTTCACGCATTGAATCAGCAGCTCGGTACTAAATTCTCGGTTGCGCATTATTCAGAGCACGACATTCACAGTGACCAGTCCGGTGAGGATGCGCAAGCGGCGTGTTACGTACAGGTTGGTCATGTTGATCATGCACCGACCTATGGTGTCGGTGTACATGAAAATATTGTGACGGCATCGTTACTCGCCGTGGTAAGCGCGATCAATCGTAGTGAAGCGATTTAATTAAGGTGTATTGAACGATAGAAGTGCTATCAAAAAAACCTCGTGAATTTCACGAGGTTTTTTTGATGCGATCTTGATTCGTTTTAAGCAGATTTTGTGCGGATTTTCCGCACAAAAGATCTAATCTACAAAAAAAGTTACTGGAAACTTTTTTCGTAACTTTTAGAACTTACGTGCTGTACGTGGTTTACCGTAGCCGCCTGCGCCTGTATCGCCATTGCCTTTAAATTCAGGACGACGATTGTCAAACTCACGACGCGGTGCGCGATCGCTTGACGTATTGCCATCTTTAAATGCACGACGTGGTTCACCTGCTGGCGCGGCACGACGTTCAAAACGGTTGTGTTCCGCATGTTCTGGACGTGCACGTTGCTCAAACGGACCTTTGTTTGGTGCACGATCGGTACGTGAATCATTGCGTGAGTCGCCACGGTAGCCGCTGGCTGGACGCGGTGCATCGCTGCGCTCAGAGTTGCCGCGATAACCACCTGATGGGCGTGAGTCATTGCCACGGAAACCGCCGCCTGATGAAGGGCGTGCGTCTGAACGATAACCGCCGCCGCTGCCGTTACGACCGCGTGATTGCGGTTTGCCGCGACCTTGGCCGCGTTTGAACTCTTCAGCAGAGAGTTGTGGCTCTAAACCTGCGATGATTGAGACAGGAATTGAGCGCTCAATGTAGCGTTCGATTTCGCGAATTTTGAATGCATCACCGCGTTGAGCAAACGTCACAGCAACACCGCTGCGACCTGCACGACCTGTACGACCGATGCGATGCACGTAATCTTCGGCTTTCATCGGTAAGCCGTAGTTGAATACGTGCGTGATGTTAGGGACATCAATACCACGTGCGGCAACGTCGGTAGCGACGAGAATTTTGATTCGATTTTTACGCAAAGAGTCGAGGCGGCGATTGCGTAAAACTTGCGGCATCGCGCCATGCAATGCAGCGGCAGAAACACCTTCGGCTTCGAGCTCTTTTGCCAAACGTTCGCATTCGATTTGAGTCGAGGCAAAAATCACCGCTTGAGCCATGGTTTCGTCTTGCAACCAATGTTTGAGTAATTGATGTTGGTGGTGTGAATTGTCGGCCCAGTTGAGGTTTTGGGTGATGTTTTCGTGCTTTTCTTTAGATGAGGCGAGCAAAATATGCTTGGGTTCGATCATCAAATTAGAAGCAAGACGCGTTTCGCGTGAAGTAAATGTTGCGGAGAACATCAATGTTTGTTGGCGATGTTCAGATGCTTCGTGAATCGCGTTGATTTCATCGGTAAAGCCAAGATCAAGCATGCGATCTGCTTCATCCAACGTCAAAGAATGCAAGCGCGATAA
Source organism: Formosimonas sp. (assembly GCA_044357705.1). GTDB lineage: Bacteria > Pseudomonadota > Gammaproteobacteria > Burkholderiales > Burkholderiaceae > Hydromonas. The sequence continues at coordinate 3,543 of JBIKPB010000095.1, forward strand.
ATTAATGCCACCTTGGTTAATCCAATCAACCAAACGACCGGGCGTGGCGATCACCAAATGCGCACCTTTGAGGTCAGAACGTTGGCGATGGTAAGGCGTACCGCCGACTACGGTCGCGACACGTAAACCTTTCATGCCTTTAATTAAGTTGATTGCATCAGATGCAACCTGTTGCGCGAGTTCGCGCGTTGGGCAAATCACCAAAGCGTAGGGCGCATCTGATGGGTTGTTTGAGCCCGAGCGCATTGCAGTGTAAATATGTTGGAGAGCTGGCAGTAAAAATGCTGCGGTTTTGCCGCTGCCGGTTTGCGCTGAAACGATCCAGTCGCCACCTTGCATGGCAGCAGGAATCAAGGCTGCTTGTACAGGAGTAGGGGCAGTGAAGCCGAGCGCATTGATGCAAGCCATGATCGGTTCTGGCAAATTGAATTGCTCAAACGATGTAATGGCTGGCGTTATTGGGGTTGAAACTGTGGTCATGAAGAATCCTTAAAATCGTCGCGCACGCAATACAGCAGTAGAGCACACATGCTCAGCAAACTTAATATGCGGGGAAAATCGGCGCACTGACGGTATATAAAAACATCGGCCGTCAGAATAAGAACACTTCAATGAAGAAGGAATTTGATAACTACGAGAAACTGGGGACGATGAAGCAAAGCGTTTTAATGTATTTCTTTAAAACGTGGGGTATTATGCCACAGATTGATTGATCCATGCGAGATATTTGTGCGTTGCGACAAAATGGCGATAAAAAAGACGCTTAAATCAGCGTCTTGTGGTATTAATAACTGCCAATTTCCAGTTATGCACGCCCGTCCCAAAGTTCTTCGAGATTATAGTACGCACGAATTGGTGCTTGCATCAAATGTACAACGATGTCACCACAGTCAACAAGTACCCATTCACCAGTGTCTTCGCCTTCGGTTGACAGCACATCACCGCCTTTTTCTTTGACTTTTTCACGGACGTTATTGGCTAATGCGCGAGTTTGACGGTTACTGGATGCAGTTGCAATGATCACTTTGTCAAATTCATCGGTAAGGGCGGCAGTATCGAGAATCGTGATGTCTTGTGCTTTAATGTCTTCCAAGGCATCAACGATGATGGCTTCGAGTTGCGCGGTATCTAAATTATTGGGTTTACGGCTCATGGGGACTTTCTATTGAATAAGGGCATTATTGTATCGAAAAACATCAATCACCGTGCATCTATCTTGTCAGATTAAAGTTAAGGGTTATAACCATTCGGATTCTGACTTTGCCATAGCCAAGCATCTCTACACATGTCATCAATGGTTAATTCGGTTTTAAAGCCGAGTAAATGATATGCCGCTTGTGCATCTGAATACATGCAAGCGATGTCCCCTGAGCGACGCGGTTTAATTTGATAAGGGATTTTTTGCTGTGAAGCGATTTCAAAAGCTTGAATTAACTGCAATACTGTGAATGGAACACCTGAACCAAGATTGAGGGTAAATGAGCCTTTGTGCCCGAACAAATTTAGCAAGGCAAGTACATGACCGCGTGCTAAATCCATGACATGAATATAATCACGTGCGCCAGTACCATCAAGAGTGTCGTAATCGTTGCCGAATACGGATAGCTTTTCGCGCATGCCGATGGCGACTTGCTGTATATAAGGCATTAAATTATTGGGAATGCCGTTCGGGTGTTCGCCACTGAGGCCTGATGGATGTGCACCAACTGGGTTGAAGTAGCGCAATATGGCATGTTGCCAACGCTTGTCAGTGGCAGCTGTATCTTGCATGATGCGCTCCATCATGACTTTACTCTGACCGTAAGGGCTATTTGCCGATAAGGCGGGCATGCTTTCATGATAAGGTAGCATAGCATGCTCGCCGTAAACTGTAGCAGATGAACTTAACACGATGCGAAAAACCTCGGCACGGCGCATCGCATCCAATACACTTAAAAATCCCATAACATTATTGCGGTAATACTCAATGGGTTTGACAGTCGATTCGCCAACGGCTTTGAGCGCGGCAAAATGAATTACTGCGGCGATTTGATGTTCATGCAGTACATGGGTCAAGCCATCTGTGTCGAGGATGTCCATCTCAATGACCATCGGTTTGACCCCTGTAACCTGCTCAATGCGCTCGGCGACCCGTGGCGAACTGTTGATGAAGTTGTCAAGTAATACAGGTGTATGGCCATTATCAATCAAGCTAACGGCGGTGTGTGTGCCGATGTAGCCTGTGCCACCTGTAAGTAAAATATTCATTTTCTTTTGTTTCCAGTAAGATTGATGGTTATCGCAGCAACCCAGTGTGTACCAAATTGACGGGCATACCTTGCGGCTCAATGAACCTATTTAATGCCGCGCCTGCCGCACCGAGTGCACCTGCTAACTCCCCAAATTGGCACAGTTGTACATTTGGAATGGCGTAATTATGGCCGGTGTGTCGCTTTAAACTTTCAATCGTGGGGTCGAGTAAGGCTGTGCCAAATCTACTCATAGCTCCACCAATGACAATGGTGCGTGGATTAATCATGTTGACAATATTACGTAATACTACGCCGAGATAACCTGCAATTTCGTTTAAGCCATTACATACCAAAGGATCGCCGCGCTCATAACGATGTATGAGTTGGGTTATTGATAGTGTGCTCTCGCTACCCGCCAAACGACTGAGTGCCTTTTGCGACACCAGTGTTTCGACGCAGCCATACTGCCCGCAGCCGCACAGAATCCCCTCAGTCATTTTTAAGATGGAGTGACCAATTTCACCAGCCCAGCCTAAGTCTCCGCGATACAAGCCATGTTCAGTGACAATCCCTGCTCCCACGCCAATACCGAGAAAAACGTATACCATCGGTCGACGCTGGTGTTGCATTAAACCAAAAACAAACTC
>JBIKPB010000006.1:0-20776 GCA_044357705.1 Formosimonas sp.
AGTATCCGGCTCTAAATGGGGCATTTGGATACCGATAGCAATCTTAGTGGCCGCATTTCTGGCCTATTTTTATGCCCCTAAAACGGGTTCGGTCTATGTTCCTTCTGCGATTTTGGCGGGTGGCTTTGTTTTGGCCGTTGTGGCGTTTTTTGTTTCGCCGACGGGTAAGGCTTTTGTTGCATTTGCCCGTGACGCCTATCGCGAAGCACGTAAAGTCGTTTGGCCGACACGTAGCGAAGTGCTGAAGTTGACGGGCGTTGTGTTTGTATTTGTCGCCGTTTTGGCCATGTTTATGTGGGGCGTTGATAAATTTCTCGAGTGGTTTTTATACGACTTTATTTTGAGATGGAAGTAACATGGAAAAACGTTGGTACTTTATTCAAGTCTACTCGGGCATGGAGAAAAACGTCGAGCGCGCTCTTTTAGAGCGCATTGGTCGTTCTGATTTGCAGGACTTGTTTGGTCAGATTTTGGTTCCGACTGAAGAAGTTGTTGAGATGCGTAATGGCAAACGTGTTGTGGTTGAACGCCGTTTGTACAATGGTTATGTTTTGATTGAAATGAGCATGACTGATGAGTCGTGGCATTTGGTTAAAAGCACGCCAAAAGTTTCTGGTTTTGTTGGTGGTGCGGGCAATAAGCCACACGCGATTCCAGCTGCTGATGTTGAAAAGATTTTGGCGCACGCCAGCGGTGAGCGTCCACGCCCGAAAGTGGCATTCGAGGTGGGTGAAGAAATTCGCGTGACTGAAGGCCCTTTTGCTGATTTCAATGGCAGCATTGAAGAGGTCAATTACGACAAAAACAAATTGCGTGTATCGGTCACGATTTTTGGTCGTGCAACGCCAGTTGAGCTGGGCTTTGATCAAGTTGAAAAAATAGCTTAAGATTTCGTTTTAAATTTTTAAACAGGTTAAGCAGTTCGGCCTGAATGGACAAACATCCATTGAAATGAACTGTACGAGGAGCTTCAGTAAGGATTGGTATCCTGAACCAGCGCTACCACTCATTTTAGAGGTGTAAAATGGCAAAAAAGATTATCGGCTTTATTAAGCTGCAAATCCCAGCGGGCAAAGCAAACCCGTCTCCCCCAGTTGGTCCAGCTTTGGGCCAACGTGGTCTCAATATTATGGAATTCTGTAAAGCGTTTAACGCTGCAACTCAAGGCATCGAGCCTGGCTTGCCAGTTCCTGTCGTGATCACTGCATTCGCAGACAAGAGCTTCACTTTTGTGATGAAAACAACACCCGCATCGGTGTTGCTCAAACGTGCAGCGAAAATCACTAAAGGTTCAGCGCGTCCGCATTCGGACAAAGTGGCTAAAATCACGCGCGAACAAGCAGAGGAAATCGCAAAAACCAAACAGTCTGACCTCACGGCAGCTGATTTGGACGCAGCTGTACGCACCATAGCTGGTAGCGCTCGCAGCATGGGCATCACGGTGGAGGGTCTGTAATCATGGCAAAATTAACCAAACGTCAAAAACTCTTGGCAGCGAAAATTGATCGCACCAAATCTTACGCAGCTGACGAAGCAATTGCGTTGATGAAAGAATGCGCAACGGCTAAATTCGTTGAATCAATCGACGTCGCCGTTAAACTCGGCGTTGATCCTAAGAAATCAGACCAAACCGTTCGTGGTTCAGTGGTGTTGCCAGCAGGTACTGGTAAAACAGTTCGTGTTGCGGTATTTGCGCAAGGCGAAAAGGCTGAAATCGCTAAAGCAGCGGGTGCTGACATCGTTGGTATGGAAGATTTGGCTGAGCAAGTTAAAGCGGGTCAAATGGACTTTGATATCGTCATCGCAACGCCAGACGCAATGCGTATCGTCGGTACTTTAGGTCAAATTTTGGGCCCACGTGGTTTGATGCCAAATCCAAAAGTTGGTACGGTCACACCTGATGTGGAAACAGCGGTTAAAAACGCTAAAGCCGGTCAAGTTCAATTCCGTGTCGACAAGGGCGGTATCATCCACGCAACGATCGGTCGTGCAACATTTGACGTCGCAGCATTGAAAATCAACTTGGCTGCTTTGATTGCTGAATTGATTAAACTCAAACCTGCATCAAGCAAAGGTGTTTACATTCGTAAAGTTGCGGTTTCATCGACGATGGGTGTTGGCGTAACTGTTGACAATGCAACGATTGCTGGCTAAGTCATTCAGTTTTAAAAATTTGCGGGTTCATCATTATTGATGAGCTCGCTTTCTGAACTTTGGGTCGTCGCTTGTTTTTAACTAAATCGGCGGCGGGCTTTCAAAGACCGTTGGTGTTCAATTGAAATATTGAATTTAATCGTTTTGATGCTGAAGTTGTGATTGAGCAATGAAACAACCAACGCAGAATGCGACCCCCGAATCCGTTTTTGTATTTCGATATTTATATTGTTAAAGCCAAAAACCTCGGTTAGTCGTTGGGCGTTATGAGTTTTCATAACATTCTATTAACCTTGTAGGAGCACTATTGTGGCATTAAATCTTGAAGGTAAAAAAGCTGTTGTATCTGACGTGACTGCATTGATCGCAAATGCACAAACGATGGCAGTGGCTGAATATCGTGGGGTTGGCGTTGCAGCTTTAACTACATTACGTAAATCTGCTCGTGATCAAGGCGTACAAATCCGTGTGTTGAAAAACACATTGGCACGCTTGGCAATCAAGGGCACTTCGTTTGAATCTTTGTCAAACGACTTGACGGGTCCGTTGTTGTACAGTATCTCTGAAGATGCGGTTGCAGCAGCTAAAGTCTTGAATGATTTTGCTAAAACCAATGACAAAATGGTCTTAAAAGCAGGCGTTTACAACGGCGCTTTACTTGACCAAGCTGGTATTAAAGCGTTGGCAAGCATTCCAAGTCGCGAAGAGTTGTTGGCGAAATTGGCTTACGTGATGAAAGCACCTGTGTCGAAAATGGCTCGCGCTCTTGGCGCAGTTGCGGCACAAAAAGCAGAAGCAGCAGAAGCTTAATTTATCATACGATTTAAAATTTTCATCGAGTTTTCTCGATAACACTATTTGGAGTTTAACATGGCAGTAACTAAAGACGACATCTTGGAAGCCGTATCGGCAATGTCAGTAATGGATTTGAATGATTTGGTATCAGCATTCGAAGAAAAATTCGGCGTATCAGCCGCAGCCGTATCAGCTGGTCCTGCCGCTGGTGCTGGCGCAGCTGCTGCTGAAGAAAAAACTGAATTCGACGTAATCTTGACTGATGCGGGCGCGAATAAAGTATCTGTAATTAAAGCGGTTCGTGAAATCACTGGCTTGGGCTTGAAAGAAGCTAAAGACATGGTTGACGGCGCACCTAAAGCAGTTAAAGAAGCCGCACCTAAAGCGGATGCTGAAGCAGCTAAAAAGAAATTGGAAGAAGCTGGCGCGAAAGCGGAACTCAAGTAATTCGAGTTTGTTCTTCACGGATCGGGCTGGCGTCTTTTGGCGTCCAGCCTTTTCCTGTCTTAATAAGACACTAAAATCCAACGTTTGCAATCAGCAGTTATCAGCGAATTTTGTCTTTTATTTTCTTAACCGACTGTAAGAAAATAGATTTGGTCGGACTCGTTTTTGTCCATGGTTCGAGTGTTGTGCGTCCTGCATGACGGTCTCAAAACCTGCTCAACGGGTTGTCCGCCAGCGCTTGGTAGTGGCCAAGCACCAAATTTCATCAGCCAGTCAATGTCAACCCCTCGTGCAGCTGTTCGTGATTTTTTCATAGACCGTTTTGCCGAGACCTTTTGGAGTGATTCATGGCTCAAGCCCAAACTTACTCATACACCGAGAAGAAGCGGATTCGTAAAAGTTTTGCGAAGCGCGAAGTGGTGCAAGAAGTTCCCTATTTGTTAGAAACACAATTGCGCTCGTACTATGAGTTTTTGCAAGCGCATGTTGCCCCGATGGAGCGCAGTAACACCGGCTTGCAAGCGGCATTCACATCGATTTTCCCGATCAGCTCGCACAACGGTATGGCGCGTTTGGAATTCGTATCATTCCAATTGGCCGATCCTGTATTTGATGTTAAAGAATGTCAACAACGTGGTTTGACGTATTGCTCAGCCCTGCGCGCAAAAGTGCGCTTGGTTTTGATGGATAAAGAGGCGTCAAAACCAACCGTTAAAGAAGTTAAAGAGCAAGAAGTTTACATGGGCGAAATGCCTTTGATGACCAACACTGGCTCATTTGTGATCAACGGTACGGAACGTGTGATTGTGTCTCAGTTGCATCGCTCGCCGGGCGTGTTCTTTGAGCACGACAAAGGCAAGACCCACAGCTCGGGTAAATTGTTATTCTCGGCTCGCATTATTCCTTACCGTGGTTCATGGTTAGATTTCGAGTTCGACGCGAAAGACATTTTGTACTTCCGCGTCGACCGTCGCCGCAAAATGCCCGTGACAATTTTGATGAAAGCCATTGGCATGATGCCTGAAGAAATTTTGGCTAAATTCTTCGAGTTCACATCGGTACAAATCGAAAAAGAAGGCGGCTATATTGACGTGCTTACTGATCGTTTGCGCGGCGAAGTAGCGCGTTTCGATATCGTTGACAAGTCAGGCAATGTCTTGGTCGCGCGTGATAAACGCATCACGGGCAAACACATTCGCGACATCGAAAAAACAGGTTTGAAGCAAATCGCTGTACCCGAAGATTATTTGTACGGTTTGATTCTTGCGAAAAACATCATTGATGCAGATACAGGCGAAGTTGTCGCCAAAGCCAATGACGAGTTGACTGAAGAGTTGCTCAAAAAATTGCGTGCAGCAGGCATCAAGAGCATCGAAACTTTGTACACCAACGAGCTGGACCATGGTGCCTTCATTTCCAACGCTTTGCGTTTGGATGAAACGGCGGACCAAATGGCAGCTCGCGTTGCGATTTATCGCATGATGCGCCCTGGTGAACCACCGACCGAAGACGCGGTTGAAGCATTGTTCAATCGTTTGTTCTACAACGAAGACGCCTATGATTTGTCACGCGTAGGTCGTATGAAATTCAACCGTCGTTTGGGTCGCGATTCGGACGAAGGCGCGATGACGCTTGATAACCAAGACGTGTTGAACGTGATTTCGTTACTCGTTGATTTGCGTAACGGTAAAGGCGAAGTCGATGACATCGATCACTTGGGTAATCGTCGTGTGCGTTGCGTCGGTGAGTTGACTGAAAATCAATTCCGTTCCGGCTTGGCGCGTGTTGAGCGTGCGGTTAAAGAACGTTTGGCGCAAGCCGAATCAGAAGGTTTGTTGCCGCATGATTTGATCAACTCTAAACCGATTTCATCGGCGATCAAAGAGTTCTTCGGCTCAAGCCAATTGTCTCAATTTATGGATCAAACCAATCCGTTGTCAGAAATCACGCACAAGCGTCGTGTTTCTGCCCTTGGCCCAGGTGGTTTGACACGTGAACGAGCCGGCTTTGAAGTACGTGACGTTCACCCGACGCATTACGGTCGTGTGTGCCCGATTGAAACGCCGGAGGGACCAAACATTGGTTTGATCAACTCGATGTCGATTTACGCGCGTTTGAATGAATACGGTTTCTTGGAAACGCCATATCGCCAAGTTGTCGATCAAAAAGTCACCGATCAAATCGATTATTTGTCTGCGATTGAAGAAGGTAAATACGTGATCGCGCAGGCAAATGCAACCCTCGACAAAAACGGTAAATTGACCGATGAATTGGTATCGGCGCGTGAGGCGGGCGAATCAATGCTTGTGTCGCCTGATCACATCCAATACATGGATGTTGCGCCATCGCAAATCGTCTCAGCTGCGGCATCATTGATCCCGTTCCTCGAACACGATGACGCGAACCGTGCATTGATGGGCTCGAACATGCAACGTCAAGCAGTACCGTGCTTGCGCGCTGAAAAAGCTGTGGTCGGTACAGGCATTGAGCGTACCGTTGCGGTTGACTCGGGTACTGCGGTTCAAGCATTGCGTGGTGGTGTGGTTGATTACGTAGATGCCAACCGTGTGGTGATTCGTGTGAATGACGACGAAGCGGTTGCCGGTGAAGTCGGTGTTGATATTTACAGCATGATCAAATATACGCGCTCGAACCAAAACACCAACATCAACCAACGTCCGATCGTTAAAACTGGTGATAAAGTCGCTCGTGGCGACGTGATCGCCGACGGTGCATCGACCGACTTGGGCGAATTGGCTTTGGGTCAAAACATGATGGTTGCGTTCATGCCATGGAACGGTTACAACTTCGAAGATTCGATCTTGATCTCTGAAAAAGTCGTGGCGGATGATCGTTATACGTCGATTCATATTGAAGAGTTGAGCGTTGTGGCTCGTGACACCAAATTGGGTGCAGAAGACATCACTCGCGACATCTCGAATTTGGCTGAATCACAACTCTCTCGTTTGGACGAATCAGGCATTATCCACATTGGTGCAGAAGTACAAACCGGTGACGTGTTGGTCGGTAAAGTGACGCCAAAAGGCGAAACCCAATTGACGCCTGAAGAAAAACTCTTGCGTGCGATTTTTGGTGAAAAAGCCTCTGACGTGAAGGACACCTCATTGCGCGTACCAGGCGGTACGGTCGGTACGGTGATTGACGTTCAAGTATTCACCCGCGAAGGTACACCACGCGATGCGCGCGCTGAGTCGATTATTCAAGAAGAGCTCAATCGTTTCCGTCATGATTTGAATGACCAAATGCGTATTGTTGAAGGTGACGCGTTCATCCGTCTCGAAAAAACATTGACGAATAAAATTGCCAATGGCGGCCCGAACAAACTCGCTAAAGGTACCAAAATCACCAAAGATTATTTGCATGATTTGGCTGATAAATACAAGTGGTTTGATATTCGTTTGGCCGATGATGCGGCAGCTTCCGCGATGGAAGCAGTACGTGAGTCACTCGAGCAAAAACGTGCGCAGTTCAACAATGCATTTGAAGAGAAGCGCAAAAAACTCACGCAAGGCGATGATTTACAAGCCGGCGTGATTAAGATGGTTAAGGTGTATTTGGCGGTGAAACGTCGCTTGCAACCCGGTGACAAAATGGCGGGTCGTCACGGTAACAAAGGTGTGGTCTCACGCATTGTTCCTGTAGAGGACATGCCGCACATGGCCGATGGTACGCCAGTAGATATCGTGTTGAACCCATTGGGTGTTCCATCACGTATGAATGTGGGGCAGGTTTTGGAAGTGCATTTGGGCTGGGCTGCTAAAGGTCTGGGCTGGCGCATTGACAAGATGTTGGCAGAGCAAGTCAAGGTCGAAAAATTGCGTAAATTTTTGGATGAAATTTATAACTCATCGGGTCAAACGACTGATTTCAGTGCGTTGACGGATGAAGAGATTTTCACTTTGGCAGGCAACTTGAAAAACGGCGTACCATTTGCAACGCCGGTGTTTGATGGTGCTTCTGAAAAAGAAATCTATAAAATGCTCGACTTGGCATTCCCGGATGACGATCCTGCGACGGCATTGCGTGGTTTCACGCCGTCCAAAACACAAGTCCGCTTGTACGACGGTCGCACCGGTGACGCATTTGAGCGCCATGTCACGGTCGGTTACATGCACGTTTTGAAACTCCACCATTTGGTCGACGACAAAATGCATGCCCGTTCAACCGGTCCATACTCGTTGGTGACGCAACAACCACTCGGCGGTAAAGCGCAGTTCGGTGGTCAGCGTTTCGGTGAGATGGAGGTGTGGGCACTTGAAGCATACGGCGCGTCATACATCTTGCAAGAGATGTTGACGGTCAAGTCCGATGACATCAACGGTCGTACCAAAATGTATGACAACCTGGTCAAAGGCGAACATGAGATTGATGCCGGTATGCCTGAGTCATTCAATGTATTGGTCAAAGAGATTCGCTCATTGGGCGTTGACATTGATCTCGAACGAATTTAATTAGGAGCGTGAAATTATGAAAGCATTGCTCGACTTATTTAAGCAAGTCCAACAGGATGATAACTTTGACGCGATTAAAATCGGTCTCGCATCACCTGAAAAAATCCGCTCATGGTCTTTTGGCGAAGTCAAAAAGCCAGAAACGATTAACTACCGCACGTTCAAACCCGAACGTGATGGTTTGTTCTGCGCAAAAATCTTTGGCCCGATCAAAGACTATGAATGCTTATGCGGTAAATACAAACGCTTGAAACACCGTGGCGTGATTTGCGAACGTTGTGGCGTTGAAGTGACGTTGACCAAAGTTCGTCGTGACCGTATGGGTCACATCGAATTGGCTGCGCCCGTGTCGCACATCTGGTTTTTAAAATCATTACCATCACGTTTGGGTATGGTTTTGGATATGACTTTGCGTGACATCGAACGCGTGTTGTACTTTGAAGCATACGTAGTGATTGAGCCGGGCATGACGCCGCTCAAACGTTGCCAAATCATGACGGAAGATGATTTTTACGCCAAAACTGAAGAGTACGGCGATGAGTTCCGTGCATTGATGGGCGCGGAAGGTATTCGCGAATTGTTGCAAAGTTTGGATACGCCAGCTGATATCGAAAAATTACGTGGCGAATTGCAGGCGACTTCAAGTGACGCGAAAATCAAAAAAATCGCAAAACGTTTGAAGATTTTAGAAGCATTCCAACGTTCAGGCATCAAGCCTGAATGGATGGTGATGGAAGTGTTGCCTGTATTGCCACCAGATTTGCGTCCATTGGTACCGTTGGATGGTGGTCGTTTCGCAACCTCTGATTTGAATGATTTGTATCGCCGTGTGATCAACCGTAACAACCGTTTGAAACGTTTGTTGGAGTTGCGTGCACCCGAAATCATCACGCGCAATGAAAAGCGTATGTTGCAAGAAGCGGTTGACTCGTTGCTCGACAACGGTCGTCGCGGTAAAGCTATGGCTGGCGCAAACAAACGTGCGTTGAAATCTTTGGCCGATATGATCAAAGGTAAGGGAGGTCGTTTCCGTCAAAACTTGTTGGGTAAACGTGTCGATTACTCAGGTCGTTCGGTGATTGTGGTCGGTCCACAACTCAAGTTACATCAATGTGGTTTACCAAAATTGATGGCGTTGGAATTGTTCAAACCGTTTATTTACAACAAGCTCGAAGTTCAAGGTTTGGCCAACACAATCAAGTCAGCCAAACGCATGGTTGAAATGCAAGAGCCAGTGGTTTGGGATATTCTTGAAGAAGTCATTCGTGAACATCCGGTACTTTTGAACCGTGCACCAACATTGCACCGTCTGGGTATTCAAGCGTTTGAGCCGGTTTTGATCGAAGGTAAAGCGATCCAATTGCACCCGCTCGTCTGTTCGGCATTCAATGCCGACTTTGACGGTGACCAAATGGCGGTTCACGTACCTTTGTCGCTTGAAGCACAAACCGAAGCGCGTACATTGATGCTCGCATCCAACAACGTGTTGTTCCCTGCATCGGGCGAGCCGTCAGTCGTACCGTCACAAGATATCGTCTTGGGCCTGTACTATGCGACGCGTGCGAAAACCAATGGCATTGGCGAAGGCATGTTCTTTGCGGATGTTAACGAAGTGTACCGTGCGTACGAAGCCAAAGAAGTTGCTTTGACCACGCGTATCACCACGCGTATCGCCGAAGTGGACATTGATCCGGAAACAGAAGTGCACACCACGCGTCTCAAACGTTATGAGACGACGGTCGGCCGTGCATTCTTGTCGGAAATTTTGCCTGCCGGTTTGTCGTTTGAAATTTTGAACAAAACGCTGAAGAAAAAAGAAATCTCGAAACTCATCACGTTTGTATTCCGTAAATGCGGTTTGAACGCGACCGTTTTGTTCGCTGATCGTTTGAAGCATCAAGGTTTCACGTTGGCAACACGCGCCGGTATTTCGATTGCGATTGATGACATGTTGATTCCAGCGGTCAAAGAAGGTTTGATTGACGCGGCATCAAAAGAAGTCAAAGAAATCCAGCAACAATACGCATCAGGTCTCGTGACTGCGGGCGAACGCTACAACAAAGTGATTGATATTTGGGGTCGTGCGTCGGATCAAGTCGGTAAAGCGATGATGGAAAATCTGTCGACCGATCCAGTGACGGATCGTCATGGTAATGAAACTCGCGAAGAATCATTCAACGCGATTTACATGATGGCCGACTCGGGTGCGCGTGGTTCAGCAGCGCAGATTCGTCAGCTCGCCGGTATGCGTGGCTTGATGGCGAAACCGGATGGCTCGATCATCGAAACGCCGATTACCGCGAACTTCCGCGAAGGTTTGAACGTTTTACAGTACTTCAACTCGACCCACGGTGCGCGTAAAGGTTTGGCCGATACGGCGTTGAAAACTGCGAACTCAGGTTATTTGACCCGTCGTTTGGTTGACGTGACGCAAGACTTGGTTGTGGTTGAGGACGATTGTGGCACGCAAAATGGCGTAGCGATGAAAGCGATTGTTGAGGGCGGTGAAGTCATCGAAGCCTTGGCGGATCGTATTTTCGGTCGCGTTGCGGCGGCGGATGTGGTTAATCCTGAAACTCAAGAAACAGTATTTGAAGCGGGTACTTTACTCGAAGAAGATCACGTTGAATTGATCACGCAATTGGGCGTGGATGAAGTCAAAGTCCGTACGCCATTGACCTGTGATACGCGCTTTGGCTTGTGCGCGAAGTGTTATGGTCGCGATTTGGGTCGTGGCGGCATCATCAATAAAGGTGAGGCCGTCGGTGTGATCGCCGCGCAATCGATTGGTGAGCCAGGTACACAGTTGACGATGCGAACGTTCCACATCGGTGGTGCGGCACAGCGTGCAGCGGTGATCTCAAGTGTTGAAGCCAAGTCGAATGGTATCTTGCGCTTTACCAATACGATGCGTTACGTGACGAACAACAAAGGCGAGCAAATCGTGATTTCGCGTTCGGGCGAAATGATCATCACCGACGACTACGGTCGTGAGCGTGAACGTCATAAATTGCCATACGGTGCGACTTTATTGTTTGTCGATGGTGCGCAGATCAAAGCTGGTACGCAATTGGCGACTTGGGATCCATTGACGCGTCCGATCATCACTGAGTACGCAGGTCAAGTGCGCTTTGAGAACGTTGAAGAAGGTGTTACGGTTGCGAAACAAATCGACGAAGTCACAGGCTTGTCCACTTTGGTTGCAATTGATCCAAAACGTCGCAGCGCAACGGCTAAAGTCGTGCGTCCGCAAGTGAAATTGATCAATGCTGCCGGTGAAGAAGTCAAGATTCCGGGTACTGAGCATGCGGTAACCATCGGCTTCCCCGTTGGTGCGTTGATTACCGTGCGTGATGGTCAAGACGTTGGTAAAGGTGAGGTATTGGCGCGTATTCCAATGGAATCGCAAAAAACCCGTGATATTACCGGTGGTTTGCCGCGTGTTGCTGAATTGTTTGAAGCGCGCTCACCGAAAGATGCCGGTATGTTGGCTGAAGTGACCGGTACGATTTCGTTCGGTAAAGAAACCCGTGGTAAACAGCGTTTGGTCATCACTGACCTCGACGGTGTTGCACACGAAGTTTTGATCGCCAAAGACAAGCATTTGTCGGTGCATGAAGGTCAAGTGGTCAACAAAGGTGAGGTCATCATTGAAGGCCCCGCCGATCCACAGGATATCTTGCGCTTACTCGGTATCGAAGCGTTGGCCACTTACATCGTTGATGAAGTGCAAGACGTGTATCGCTTGCAAGGTGTGAAGATCAATGACAAGCACATTGAAGTGATTGTGCGTCAAATGCTTCGCCGCGTACAGATCGTTGACGCGGGTGACACCAAGTTCATTCCAGGTGAGCAAGTTGAGCGTTCTGATCTGTACAACGAAAACGAAGCGATGATTGCCAATGATAAAGTACCGGCAACCTACAGCAATGTATTACTCGGTATCACAAAAGCATCGTTGTCGACTGATTCGTTCATCTCTGCTGCATCGTTCCAAGAGACGACACGTGTCTTAACCGAAGCTGCGATCATGGGTAAACGTGACGAATTGCGCGGTTTGAAAGAAAACGTGATTGTCGGTCGCTTGATTCCTGCGGGTACGGGCTTGGCATTCCACAAAGCGCGTATGGCTAAAAAAGCGCACGAGCAAAGTCGTGCGTTTATTGAGCAAGATGCCGTGGAAGTTGCTGAAGAAGTCATGGATTTTACCGCTCCGCCGGAAAATCCGTTTGAAGAGTAAGTTCTGTTGTAGGTAAGAAGAAAACGCCTTGGGAAACCAAGGCGTTTTTTATGTCCGGTAAGTAATGATTGTGTGCCGTAGATCTAATTGGTCACTCGTACATTTCTTTGATTTCGAGTTCAATTAAAAATGCCCGCGTCAAGCGGGCATTTTTAATGGGAAGCATTATCCGTAAAATCAACCGCATGCACCCACATGCCCACAAGCAGTGCAGAACTCACAGCCATCTTTTTTAATCACGGCGTGACTACCGCATTCTGGGCAAGGTTTGCCTGCAATGGGTGCTACTTGTTGAATGGGCTCAGCGAATAAATCACCTTGTTCGGGCATCATGACCCCCATGTTTTCGACAGGGAAGCCTTCGTCGGTCAAGAGACCGAGCATGTTGTAGCGGTGAATCACAAGACGCGCCATGTACGCAACAGTTGATGGCCAGCTTTGTGATTTCTCTGTATTGGGTACTCGGGCAAAGAAGTCACCTTGCGCTTCGGCGTAATTGAGCAATTTGCGTAATTTCATACCGATCCAAGCGGGGTCAATCACGCGCATGTCGTGTGAAAGCATTTTGCACAAGCCGTCTAATTCACGCGGATACGTACCTGCCATCCACATCGAGTAAGGGCGGCGGGTACCATTGGGCAAAACCAGCTCTTTGACAAACAATACAAAGTCGTCACCTGTCTGTGGATTATTAATATCAACCGACCAGCTGATCGTGCCATCCGTACCAGATTTGGGTTCTTTGCGGGCAAACATTGCGTCGAGTACCGGCGTGGCCTCAACAGTATCACCGAGCTCTGATGTGGGAATCTGCGCGATGCGGTGACGCAATACTTTGGCTAAAATCGCTGAAGCGGTAGTGGCTTTTGCGCTGTCATCTGCATCCAGCTCAACCGAGTAATCATGGTCACCAAACGTGCGCGCCAACGAGTCTAACTTCATTGAAAGCCATGCTTTGTCTTGGCAGCGCATGTCCATTGAAAGTGTTTTGGCGACGGCACCGAGACCGCGCGGGTGGTTGCCGTTGACCCAGCATTCAAACGGTTGCGACTCAGTATCGAGGTGACCAACGAATACGGCAAAGTCGCCCTCAGCATGATCCACCATATACGTCCATGATGGGTTGCCGCCAACCGATTTAGGACGGTGCGGGTACTTGAGACTGGCCAGTGCGGGTGTCGGAGCGGATTGCAAGCTGATGCGGCGCTCGGTGTCGTTTAACAAACCGACTGAAGTGCCTGAGAAATCTTGCGGTGTTTCCTTTGAAGGCTCAACCGATAATACCGAACCCAAAACATTGTTTGGACGATAGGTGGTGATGCCTTTTAAGCCGGCCTTCCATGCCGCCATGTAAAGATTTTCGAACTCGGCAAATGGATAATCGACCGGCACATTGACGGTTTTAGAAATCGCCGTATCGACAAAAGGTCCCACTGCGGTACACATCAGCATGTGATCTTCAGCACTCATTTCGAGTGCTGAAACAAAGTATTCAGGTAGATTGTTGACATCGCCGCCCATCAAACGATAAACGCGATAGGCGTGATCTTCAACTTGGTATTCTTGTTTCGAGCCGTCTTGCATGCGTTTTTTACGCGTGTAAAACCAGCTGAATGGCGGCTCAATACCATTAGATGCGTTGTCGGCGAAAGCCAATGAAATCGTACCTGTGGGTGCAATCGAGAGTAAATGTGAATTACGAATGCCGTGTGCACGAATGCGCGCCTTGATGGATTCAGGCAAGCGGCTGGCACAATGTGGCTCTGCTAAATATTTGTCTGCATCGAACAACGGAAAGGCACCTTTATCAATCGCGATGTCGACGGACGCATCGTACGCGGCATTGCGCATGACTTCAGAAATACGCGCCGCCATGTCGCGGCCTTCTTGCGAGTTGTATTTAAGCTTCATCATGATCAATGCATCTCCCAAACCCGTAAAACCAAGACCGACACGGCGTTTGTTTTGCGCTTCACGATGTTGCTCAACCAAAGGCCAAACGGTCAAGTCGAGCACGTTGTCGAGCATGCGAATGGATAATGCAGTATTCGCGGCAAACGCATCGAAGTCAAACCAAGGTGCAGAACCAAATGGATCGTGTACGAACTTGCACAAGTTGATCGAGCCTAAATCGCAGCAGCCATAATCGGGTAAGGGTTGTTCACCGCAGGGGTTGGTCGATTCGATGTTTTCAACATACGACAGATTATTGTCGCGGTTGATTTTGCTCATGAATAAAACACCTGGCTCGGCGTGATCATAAGTCGATGCCATAATTTGGTTCCACAAATCTTTGGCGCGAACTTTGCGATACACCCATTTGCCATCAGTGCGTTGATAAAAACCTTGAAAGGCAGCGGAGTCAGGGATCTTTTCGTGAACCAGTTCCCATTCCGCATCATCCGCCACGGCTTGCATAAATGCATCTGAAACGCCGACGGAAATATTGAAATTGCGCAAATCGCCTTCGTCTTTGGCGTGGATAAAATCCTCGATATCTGGATGATCGCAATCCAACACACCCATTTGTGCACCACGACGCGCGCCTGCAGATTCGACGGTTTCGCATGAGCGATCAAATACGCGCATGTACGACACTGGCCCGGAAGCCAAGCTGTTGGTGCCTTTAACGGCGGCACCTTTGGGACGGATTTTAGAGAAGTTGTAACCGACACCACCGCCGCGACGCATGGTTTCGGCGGCTTGCAGCAGTGCAGAATAAATGCCGGGTTTGCCATCTGCATCGACTTCAGACACCGAGTCACCGACCGGTTGCACGAAGCAGTTGATCAATGTTGCGCGCAAATCAGTACCCGCCGCAGAGTTGATGCGACCACCGGGAATAAAACCGCCATCCAATGTTTTGAAAAATAAGTCCGCAAAGCGTTCGATGTCTTCAGGCTTTTCGCATTGCGCTAAAGCGCGTGCAACGCGGTGACGCACGTCGTCGATATTTTGCTCATTTCCCTTGGCATATTTTTCCAACAACACCTCGCGGCAAATGTCTTGTTCTACTAGGGCGGCGATATTGTCGATTTTCACAGGTGACTCCTTTGGGTGTACAGATGATGTGATGGAATAATGAGTAACAAAAGATGACGAACGCGACGGGCGTTAACGTCAACTTTTACTGAAATTTGGATAAGTCACATGATACCGAAAAACTCAACTTCGCGCAGAGAATGAGCACGGTAAATCAGCTGCTAATGCTCATTAAAAATCAGCAAAAAACCTTTTTTAACAAAGGGTTGAGTGTGGTTGAAACGCTGACTGAAGGCACTAAGTGCTTGTGTTCATAAGGATTAAAGCAAGCAAGATGTCAGCGTGCAAAGGTGGGAAAATACGTCGAATGGTTAGTATTTGACAATTGTCTTGGCAAAATTTTTGTGTCAAATATTGCTAAAAGTAGCGATGTCGATTTAGGTCTTGGGTCTGCTTGTAACGGAAGGCCTATTTAATAACTCCAGCAAATAAATAAAATCCTCTTCGCTGATGTCGACAAAGGAATCCAGCGATTTGATTGCAATGAGAATTTCTTCATGCGAAGGAGGTGGTGGCGCGGGTTGAGCGGATTTAACACTCCTGATCGGTCGGTTGAGAGCCGTGGGGTAACGTCGCCATTTGAACGCACCGTTGATCGCAATCGCCAGTGCCAGCATGACTAAAGCATTGGTTAAAACAGGAAGCACAACAAATTCAAAGCCCAGTGCATGAATCGCCTCTCCACCGATCACCGCGGTAAATGCAGTTGCGCCACCCGGTGGGTGAATGCATTTGAGAACCTGCATGGCGCCAATCGCCAAACCCAAAGCACATTCGCCCTCAAAACAATTGGGGCATTTAAAAGCGGATCAAAAATTGACCCGTTTTTTTCACACACACCTCCAATCATCAATAAACATGACAAATTGCCAACATAACCCCTTGTTTTTTATCTCATTATTTTTAAATGGCGTGCAAGGCTTGCGTTATAATTGCGCGTTAATCAATGATTCGCTGAATTAAAGAGGTTTTATGAGTATTACATTAGACGACGTGCACAAAATCGCGCGTTTATCGCAACTGGAGTTAGCGCCTGACGAAGCAACACAAACGCTAACACAATTGAACAGTATCTTTGCTTTGGTCGATCAGATGAGTAGCGTCGATACCACCGGTGTTACGCCCTTGATGCATCCGATTGCCATGGTGCAAGACATGCACCAACGTCTGCGTATTGACGCCGTGACCGAAACCAACAACCGCGAAGCCAACATGGCCAACGCCCCACAGCAAGATGCGGGCTTATTTTTAGTTCCCAAAGTGATTGAATAACAATGTTGCATACTTTATCCATTTCTGAATTGCACCAACAACTGACCGACAAAAAAGTCTCGGCCGTTGAGGTAGCGCAACATTTTCTTGATCGCATTGAAGCGCAACGTGATTTGAATGCTTTTATCACCGTTGATACCGAGGCCACGCTCAATCAAGCGCGTGCTGCTGATGTAGCGATTGCAACCCATCAAGCACAAAGTTTGACCGGCATACCACTCGCACACAAAGACGTGTTTGTCACAACGGACTTCACAACCACCGCCGGCTCAAAAATCCTCACCAATTACAAAAGTCCATTTAATGCGACCGCCATTGCCAAACTCAGTGCCGCGGGTGCGGTTTGTGTCGGTAAAGCCAACATGGACGAATTCGCCATGGGCTCGTCGAATGAAAACTCATTTTACGGCGCAGTGAAAAACCCATGGAATACCGACTACGTCCCCGGCGGCTCATCGGGCGGCTCGGCGGTCAGCGTGGCAGCCGGTTTGGCACTGGGTGCAACGGGTACCGACACAGGCGGTTCGATTCGCCAACCCGCAGCATTCACGGGCATCACCGGCATCAAGCCGACATACGGTCGCGTGTCACGCTACGGCATGATCGCTTATGCATCCTCGCTCGATCAAGGCGGGCCCATGGCGCGCTCGGCAGCAGACTGCGCAATTTTATTGACGGCAATGGCCGGATTCGACGAAAAAGATTCGACCTCGATTGAACGAACCGACGAAGATTATTCACGTTTACTTAACCACCCTTTTTCAGGCGACGCAACCGAATCGCAACCGCTTAAAGGTTTGAAAATCGGCGTACCGAAAGAGTTTTACGGTGTCGGTTTGGATGCCGAAGTCAAAGCGGCTACGCAAGCAGCGATTGCACAATACGAATCGCTCGGCGCAGCGATTATCGAAGTCAGTTTGCCGAACACCGAACTGTCGATTCCGACCTATTACGTCATCGCACCGGCTGAAGCATCAAGCAATTTATCGCGCTTTGACGGTGTGCGTTACGGTTATCGCGCGGCGGAATACACCGACCTCGAAGACATGTACCGCAAATCCCGCTCACAAGGTTTTGGCTGGGAAGTCAAACGGCGGATTCTGATCGGCGCTTATGTGCTGTCGCACGGTTATTACGATGCTTATTATTTGCAGGCGCAACGTTTACGTCGCATAATTGCGCAAGACTATCAAAACGCACTCGCCCAATGCGATGTGATCATGGGGCCAGTAGCACCCACACCGGCGTGGAAGCTCGGTGAAAAATCGCAAGATCCGGTGCAAATGTATTTGGCCGATATTTACACGTTGTCGCTCAACCTCGCCGGCTTGCCCGGCATGAGCATTCCGTGTGGCATGTCAACCGATGGTTTACCCATCGGCTTACAGCTCATAGGCAACTACTTCAATGAAGCGCGTTTGCTGCAAATTGCTCATATCTATCAATCTCACACGGACTGGCATCAGTTTAAGCCCGAATCAGCACAATGAAAAAACATTTGAACTTATTGAAAGCACTCTACCTTCTTCCCGTTATCACGTTATTATCAGCGTGCATCACATCAACAGTTAATGTAGATGGTGGCGGTATTATTCCACCGAAGAAAAACACAACGGGCCCAGTAACCATTGAAGGCAATTGTGAGCAGCGCAGTATTGATGGCTACCGAGACAAAATCAAAATCTCAGTCAAAGACAATGTCGTGAGCAAATTGGATTGGACCGCCAACCCACGTGCTGGTTCTTGCCGTTTTGAATCCAAAAACTTTACACAAGTCTCCGACAGACCCAATGCTGACTTGGTCTCGAAAAAAGACAAAAAATGCCATGTGTATGTGTGGCAAGACGAACGTCATGTCACCGTTGCGATTTATGGTTGCAAAAAAATCTGCAAACAGAATGATCGCATTTTACCCGTCTTGTTAGAACCGCAAACAGGGGCGTGTAAACCCGCCGGCAATGACAATAACATTGCCACTAAATAATTGAGTGCATGGAGCAACGATGAAAACACTGATTAAACCGCTCTTAACGCTGGCTATTTTGACATTCACACAAACCAGCTTTGCACAATTGAGTCAAGCATCAATTGACTTAATGACCAAAGCAGCCCAACAAGGCGACGTCATCGCACAAAACAACCTTGGTGTCATTTACGAAAAAGGCACTGGAGTACCTAAAAACTTGGTTAAAGCTGCTCACTTTTATTTGTTGGCATCAGAGCAAGGCAATCCCTTTGCTCAAGCCAATCTGGTCACCATGTATTTGACTGGACGCGGTGTGGATAAAAACCTCCCCGAAGCATTTGCTTGGGCAAAAAAATCCGCCAATCGAGGATTTGCTCCAGCACGCTATCTATACAGTTGGCATTGTGAACAGAACAACCCAGCGATGGCTCAGGAGCTGAATAATACAATTAACTGGTATGTCAAAATGACTGAACTAGGCGACATAAATATCCCGATTCCTCAACCACACAATTGCCCTTCGCTGTAACTGTAAATAATCAACCTAATTTAGGAACACCATGAGCTGGGAAGTCATCATTGGGTTAGAAACCCACGCACAACTCTCAACGAACTCCAAAATTTTTTCGGGTTCATCGACCACCTACGGTGCACAAGCCAATACTCAGGCAGCAGCCATCGATCTTGCGTTACCTGGCGTATTACCCGTTTTAAACAAAACCGTGGTTGAAAAAGCCATCACATTTGGTTTGGCGATTGATGCGGAAGTCGCATCGACGTCGATTTTTGCGCGTAAAAACTATTTCTATCCGGACTTGCCCAAAGGCTACCAAATCAGCCAGTTTGAGTTACCTGTCGTGGTCGGCGGCACCCTGTCATTCAATGTTGATGACAAAAAGCCGTACCGCAAAACTGTACAATTGACCCGTGCACATCTTGAAGAAGATGCAGGCAAATCCAACCATGAACTGTTTGATAATGAGAGTGGCATCGATTTGAACCGCGCCGGCACACCCTTGCTCGAAATCGTCACCGAACCGGTCATGTACAGCGCCAAAGAGGCCGTTGCTTATGCCAAAACCTTGCATGCGCTGGTCGTTTGGCTCGGCGTTTGCGATGGCAACATGCAAGAAGGTTCATTCCGTTGCGACGCCAATGTTTCGGTTCGTCCTGCCGGTCAAGTCGAGCTCGGCACCCGCCGCGAAATCAAAAATTTGAATTCGTTTAAATTTTTAGAAGACGCGATCAACTTCGAGATCAGCGAACAAATCCGCATTTTGGAAGATGGCGGCACGATCCAGCAAGCCACGGTTTTATTCGACCCGAACAGTGGCGAAACCCGCGTCATGCGCACCAAAGAAGACGCGCACGATTACCGTTATTTCCCCGACCCTGACTTATTGCCACTCGTCATCAGTGACGAATGGCGCGAGCGCGTCCGCTCAACCATGCCCGAATTACCCGCCGCATTGCAAAAGCGTCTGATCGAGCAACACGGCTTGTCGGACTACGATGCCGAACAAATGACACAAACCAAAGCGCACGCGGTTTATTTTGAATCAGCCATTGCCGTAATGAGCAAACCCGACGCCAAACTGATCGCCAACTGGATGATGAGTGATTTAGCCGCTGCGTTGAACCGTGATGAGCTGGAACTAAAAACATCGCCGGTCAGCGCCACACAACTCGCGCAACTGATCACACGCGTACAAGACAATACGTTATCCAACAAACTCGCCAAAGAAGTTTTTAGCGCGATGTGGGCAGGTGAGTTGGCGGACAAAGGCGATGTGCAAGTCGATGCGATCATCGAAGCGCGCGGTTTGAAGCAAGTCTCTGACAGCGGCGCTATTGAAGCCATCGTCTTGGAAATCATGGCCGCCAACGTGCAAATCGTTGAAGAATACCGCGCCGGTAAAGAAAAAGGCTTCGGCTTTCTCGTTGGACAAATCATGAAAGCCTCAAAAGGCAAAGCCAATCCTGCACAGGTGAATGAGATATTGTTGGCGAAATTGAAAAGTTAAAGTTGATTGTAGTCTCGCTCACTTACTAAAAATAAATTGCGCGACTCAATCACGTAGATACGTTCACTTATTATTGAGCCTGTAGTGATTTCCATCGAGCAAATTAAAATTCTTTACGACAAATATTTTGAGTTAGTCAGACTTGAAGTTGATACATTCGGCGTAAAGCCGACAGAAGTTCGACATTTGATCGGAAGACTTAGAGCGCTTTATTGCGCACTAAAAGTTGATCAGCCCTCATTTTCACGGACAGTTTAAGCGGCACTTTTTAAGTGCTGCGATTTCGAAGTTTACCGGACTTTTATAGCCCAGCGTTGAATGCTTACGTTTGAGGTTGTAATAGGCTTCGATAAAC
Source organism: Formosimonas sp. (assembly GCA_044357705.1). GTDB lineage: Bacteria > Pseudomonadota > Gammaproteobacteria > Burkholderiales > Burkholderiaceae > Hydromonas. Next base: position 20,768 of record JBIKPB010000006.1, read on the forward strand.
CAGAAGAGT
>JBIKPB010000096.1:0-6391 GCA_044357705.1 Formosimonas sp.
TCAACAGCGTCATTCCCAATTGGGGTTGGACGATTGTCGCTTTAACGATTTTAATCAAACTCGCTGTTTATCCATTGACCGCCGCCAGCTTTAAATCAATGGCGAAAATGAAGGTTTTGGCTCCTCGTCTGAAAAACTTGCAAGAGCAGTATGGTGATGACAAAATGAAGCTCAATCAAGCGATGATGGCGTTGTATAAAGAAGAAAAAGTCAATCCAGCCGGTGGTTGCTTGCCGATGTTGATTCAAATGCCGGTGTTTTTAGCGTTGTTTTATGTGTTGCAAGCGGCGGTTGAAGTACGTGGTGCGCCTTGGATGGGTTGGATTCATGACTTGTCGTTGCCGGATCCGTTCTATATTTTACCGGTGGCGATGATGGTGACGATGTTCATTCAAACCAAACTCAACCCAAAACCCGCTGATCCAATGCAGGCAAAAATGATGTTGTGGATGCCTTTGATTTTTGGTGTGACCTTCTTCTGGTTCCCTGCAGGTTTGGTGTTGTACTGGGTCGTGAGCAATATTTTCTCGATTGTTCAACAACGCATTATGAACAATAAGTTTGGTATTAAAGAATCGTTGATTTCATTGAAAGATGAATAAACGAAATTGGTAATTTGAATCAAATAAAAAACGGCGAATCTTGATTCGCCGTTTTTTATGGTGAGCTCAGTACTCAAGAGTTCCATCACATTCACTTCTGTTCAAATTTTACAATGCTGGTTTTTTGTAGCATTTGAGCGGTTATGCCTGATAAACGAACCGTTTCACCGAGTATTAATTCTACCTTTTCAAAAGTCATTGGTATTTGGTCGGGGCTTGCCGTCGTACCATTTAAGTCAATATCACCCGAAGGCATCTGAATGCGTAGATTTTTGATGCGGTTGCTGTATAACGACAGTTGTGGATTATTATCGCCAACATTCACAGGCCAATCCACTGAAAGGTTGTCTACGTTCAATGATGAGATAGAAACACGACTCCCCGATTGTGCACGTATGCTTAAATCAGCTATGGAAGTGCCCTTTTCAGCAGCGCGTATGCTTAACTCGGCTGATGAATCAGTTCCTGTTAGGCGGATTTCACGAACTGAATTGGGTAGTCTGAGCATACTTTCATAAATACCGCCCATGCCAGTGATTTTCAATACCCCATTGTCGATGTGACCTGTAAGCTGTGTAGTGGAGTTGTAATCCGACTGTGGCATTTTCAATGTGGCTCGGTTTGTACTGTTATTTGAAAATTCAACATTAAAATCGTCCGATTGAGTGTTGATTTCTACCACGCTCACACCTTGCATATCGAATGATTCTGAAACAGCCTCTGAGCCCCCCTTTGTCGCGCGACTGTATGTCGTTGACAACGCACTCAGGCCAAATACCATGGCAACGGTTGCGGCGAAGAAGACAACGCCTTTTTTAATCGGTTGAGCCATTATGCGACCTCACGTTCTTTGAGATGAAAAAATGCAGTGACCCATAATAAAAGGGGTGTACCGATCCAAAATGCGATTACGGCTGCGGTTTTCCATATGCTTGGATTATCGTCTGTAAACCAATGCTCGAGTAGTGAGCTCGGTGAAGAACCCGTTACAGCAAGAAAAATGCCGTATGCGATGAACAATACAAATCCTGCCACTACCGTTTTGAGCATGGGTAAACGTTTGAAATAAATACTTGCACCGACGCAAAACGCCATGATGCTGACCCAAACGAGCATCAATAAGCCTTGTGCAATACGGAAATGATTCATATTTTGTGCATCGACGGTGTCAGCTTGAGAAAAAAACGGTACAAACAAAGTGTAATCTTTATCTGGATTGAGGCGCGTGGATTCAATCGCCATGGCTTGTGCAATTTTGACCATTGGGAAGTTACATACCGCGTAAATCAATGTGTACATCAGTGGATAAAAAACCACCACCATGACAAATGCCAGTAGGATTTTTTCAAATACCGATGCGGGCCGCATCAAGGTGAGTAAGGCTGCTTCCTTATGCGATAAGCCTTCGAAATGTCGCGCTGCGAAAATCGCGCCGGTGACAAATAAGCCGATGTAAAAACAAATCATCTGCGCTTCGTGTTGAAAAGCATCGTGCCCCACAGTTGAAAATGCGAGCAGCACCATGATTAAATACACGATGATGCAGACACCAAAAAACCACAGATAAGATTTTGCGCGTTCTGCCCAATGTGCGCGCCAGAGTCGGCCAAATCGCGCCGCGTCAAATGTTGTGCTCATACAGCACCTCCTTGTTTTGTGTCATGTGACGAATCACGGTTTGATGATTGATTCGCAAAATGCTGCAATGCCTTGAGCACGCCCTCTTTTTGTAAACTCAACGCTTTATAGAGCAACTCCAAATGAATCGGTAACGCTTGATGGCTTGAGTTGGCTGCGACATACGCAACCTGTTGGCCGAGTGATTCTTGATAAATCACATTGCTCAGTTGCGTCACATCGTTGGTCACGCCCATGCTCAACGCTTGTTGTAGCGTCGCCATATCCGCCGCCAGTGCTAGTTTCCCACTGTCGACAAACAAGACGTGGCTCATTAGGCTTTCTAAGTCGTGCGCTTGATGCGTACTGATGATGACGATACGCGTTGCGTGCTCGGCGCGCGCCATAATGGATTTGAATTGTGCGCGCCCTAAAATATCCAAACCATTGGTTGGCTCGTCCATCAATAAAATCGGTGTGTGTGTTGCCAATGCAAAGGCAATTACCGCTTTTTTCTTTTGCCCCAAACTCATCGACTCAAAACCTTTGTCGGTCGGAATTTCAAACATGCGAATGTAGTCGTCAAAATGCGCTTTGGAAAAATTGGGATAAAACGGCGCTTGCGATGAGACCAGTTGCGCCAATGTGATGTTAGGCAAATGGAACTCTTCGGGTACGATATAAACCTGTGCCAAAAAATCCGGTGCACGTTCATTCGGCGCATAACCACAGACCGAAACACGACCCGAGTGTGCAAACAATAACCCCGAAACGATTTTGAGCAAGGTTGACTTGCCGCTGCCGTTGCGACCAAAGAGCCCGTAAATGCCTGCGTCTTTGATGCGCAATGAAAAATCGTCATATACGGCTTTGTGGCCGTATTCAAACGATAGGTTTTGGATGTCAATCATAAGTTCCTTTGAGTTGGCGATATGCCATATAAATATTTGCACATCTTGATGCGCTGAGTGGGCATTATAATTTTGATTGTGTGTGGCGCTTGTGAAGTATGTCGCTTTTTGTGATGAGCAACAAACCCCGTGCCCGCGTTGCTTTGTATGAACACTGTGCGTATGATTGATGGCGTTTGTAAAGGTTTTGCCATTCATACGATATAGGTTATATAGAAATTTAAGGAAAAAATATGATAATTTGGGGAGCGCTTTGGTTCAGTGTTTTTGCCTTGCTCATTGGCGTTGGGGATTGGTTGTTTGATGGTTTCTTTGGGGTTGTAATTTACCCTATTTGCGGGGCTTTAGCAGGCTTACATTTGCGTTCAGTAATACACGAGGAAGTGAGGCGTGAGCAAGTGAGACAACAGAGCGTGGTTATTCGTAATCATGCGCCGCAAGACCAGGATGTAAAAGTATTTGGTTATCCGACGGAATCACAAGTATCGATTGCAGCATCTTTGGCGACAGCGGTGGGTGATGCTGACAGTACGAGTACGACACATCTGGCGATAAACGATACCGCGTTAAGTTCGCCGCCCGTTGTGCGTTACACACCGCCCGTTTTGCAGACGCAGTCGGTTTCACCATCACCATCTATAAGCGATGCACCCTTGCCTGTTCAAACGGCTCAACCGAATCTTTTGGAGCAGGCGTTTGCGGCAGCAAAAGGCTGGTTGTTGGGTGGCAATACAGTGGTGCGTGTCGGTGTGGTGCTGCTGTTTATTGGTTTGGCATTTTTGGCCAAATACACGGCGCAGTTGGGTTTGTTTCCGATTGAGGCGCGCTTGACGGTGGTCGCGTTGGCGGGTTTGGCATTATTGACGGTGGGTTTTTGGTTGCGCCAAAAAGATGGGGTGCGTCAGTACTCACTGACTTTGCAAGGCGCGGGTATCGCCGTGTTGTATCTGACGATTTTGCCGGCGATGCGCATGTATGGGTTGTTGCCAATGCCGGTGGCATTTGTTTTGATGGCACTGATTTGTACCTTGGGTGCGGTTCTGGCGTATTTGCAAAATGGTTTGGTATTGGCATTGTGCTCGTTTGCGGGTGGCTTTGCGGCACCGATTTTGCTGTCGACAAGCTCTGGCAATTATGTGGGTTTATTTACCTATTACACGATTTTAAATCTAGCGATTTTGGGTATTGCCTATTTTAAGGCGTGGCGACCGCTCAATTTATTGGGGTTTTTTGCGACTTTTGGGGTGGCGACGTCGTGGGGAATTTTGAGTTTTAAGGCGGAAAATTATGGTCCTGCACAACTGTTTCTCTTGGTGTTTTTTGCGATTTATCTGTTGACTGCGGTTTTTTATGCGCGCAACTCGCTCATGTTGGCGAACAGCACGGGCAAAGCGTTGGTTGATTCCACCTTGATTTTTGGTACGCCGTTGGTGGCGTTTGGCTTACAAATGGGTTTGATGCGCGACATTCCGTTTGGTGCGGCTTATTCGGCTTTGGCGTTGGCATTGGTGTATGTATTGGCCGCGGCTGTGTTGCTGCGTGGCAAAATGTCGAGTTATCGTGTATTGATCGAATGTTTTATCGCGTTGGGCGTGGGTTTTTTGACGCTTGCTGTGCCGCTCGCGTTGGACGGTGAGGCGATTGGCTTGACATGGGCTTTGGAGGGTTTGGGTGCATTTTGGGTCGGCTTGCGTCAAGCGCGCTGGGTACCGCGTGCGTTTGGTGTGTTGCTACAGGGGTTGGCTTTGCTTGCTTTGTGGCTTGCGCCACCAGCGGCGAGTTTGATGCCGTTTGCCAATATGTTGTTTGTCGGTTTGGCATTGATGGCCGGTGCGGCGTTCTTGTTGTCGTATTGGCTACGTGATGAGTTATCACATTCGGGAACCAAGCTCGGCGCGTGGTATGTTTCGATGGAAAAACATTGGGCGAACCCGTTGTACATCTATGGTTTCATCATGGCGTTGTTCGCTTTAGGTTCGCAGGTAGTGAAGTCGGCATGGGACAGCAATACGAGCGCGCAAACGTGGTGGATTACTGATGCGTTGTTGCGCACATATTTGTTAGTAATTGTTTACTTGCTCGTAACTTCATTATCGACGTGGTTCGGCCGACGGGTTAATCGCGCTATGGCGGATGCGCCGATTTTGGTTGTGTTGCCTGTTTTGGTTCTTACGCTGTTGACTGTTTTGACCGAGGCTCATGCTTTGCTGCGTTGGGGTTGGATTTTTTGGCCGCTGGCGTTGTCGGTGCATTATGTGTTGTTGCACCGTGCAGAGTTTTTGTCGAGCTCGCCTGCGCAACTGCGCAGCACCTCATGGCAGCACGTGAGCCACGCGGTAACCGTGTGGTTGGTGTGTGCTTTGGTTGCGGATGGCATTTGGCAACTGATTGTGACACAGCACTTAAATGCAACGGCGTGGGCGACGGTGGCGAGCTTGGTCAGTGCAACATTGGTATTGTTGGGTTTGGTATTTTGGGCAAGCAATGCGCGCAATACGCGTTGGCCGTTGACACCGCATCGCTTGGCGTATTTGTGGACGGCGGCGTTGCCGTTGTTGGGCTTGGTGTTTGTCGGGGCGATGTTGTGCGCCCTACTGTCGTCGGGCAATACTGCGCCGTTGCCGTACATTCCGTTACTCAACCCGACTGACTTGGCTGTGGCGTTGGCATTGGCGGCGTTGCTGTTTTGGTATGTGCGCGTTGGGTCGTATCGAGCTGTTGGCGTGACGCGCACGCATGGTGCGGCGGTTTTGGCAGGTGCGGGGTTTGTGTTGTTGAATACGATTTGGTTGCGCATTGCTCATCACTTTTTCGATGTCGATTGGCGTGCCTCGGCGTTGTTTGATTCGTTCATCGTGCAAACGGGTTATGCGATTTTGTGGAGCGTGTTGGCATTGTTGTTGATGGTGTTTGCGCACCGTCGGAGTTTACGCAGCGTGTGGATGGTCGGCGCAGGTTTGCTCGGCTTGACGGTGGTCAAACTGATTTTCATCGACTTGGCAAACCGGGGTGGTTTTGAGCGCATCATCGCGTTCATCAGTGTCGGTTTGATGATGCTACTCATCGGTTATCTTGCCCCGTTGCCGCCTGCCTCTGAACAAAAAATGGAGCAAAGCTCATGAAAAAAACGATTTCGATGGTTGCGCTGTCTTTAATGGTCACGACTGCATTGGGCTTGAGTGGGTCCGACCGGTACAATGCGATCAAGCTGCCCATCACTTTAAATAGCAGTGACAGCATTCAGCAACTAACGGTGCCGAT
>JBIKPB010000146.1:0-4738 GCA_044357705.1 Formosimonas sp.
TCGACTATCGAAGCGTGTCGTGCGATGGCTTACCATGCGGCGGGTTTGTCGGACATCGCGCATCATCATGCCGATGAAAATGTGCGCAATGCCGCGCAAGCCCAGTATGAGTTTATGGTGCCGTTGATTAAAGGCTATTCAACCGAGCAATCGGTCGAAATCACCAGCCTCGGCGTACAAATTCACGGCGGCATGGGTTTTATCGAAGAAACCGGTGCGGCGCAACATTACCGTGATGCGCGGATTTTGCCGATTTATGAAGGTACGACGGCGATTCAGGCCAACGATTTGATCGGTCGTAAAACGTTGCGTGATGGTGGTGCAGTGGCGTATCAATTCGCCGACGATGTGGCCGCCACAGTTGGTTTGTTGGCGCAATCAGAGCGCTTGAAAATATGGGTGCCGACATTGGAGCAAGCCAACACAGCTTATCGCAGTACCGTTGCGCATGTCTTGGCAAACGCTAAATCGGATCCGAACAATGTATTTGCTGGCTCGGTGTTGTATCTCAAGCTTGCCGGTTTGGTTTTGAGTGCATGGCACAGTGCGCGTGCGGCGCTTGCTGCTGAAGCACAGTTGGCTGCGGGCAATCCCGATACAGCGTTTTTAAATGCCAAAATCGGTACATCGGCGTTTTACATCCAGCATTTATTACCGCAAGCGACGGCGTTGGCAGCGGCGATTACCGAGGGTGGAGCGACAGTGGCGGATTTTGATGTGTCGGATTTTTAAGCTGCTAAGTTCAATTTTCAATGCAATTTGTACCGTCAAAAAGCTCCGAATATTCGGAGTTTTTTTGTTTAAAATGCAATTTATGAGTACGCCAATTTTATTTCGTGATCCTAATTTGTCATTCGTTGAAACGCGTGCGGTGAATGGCACGCGTGCGTGCTATGACAAACACACCCACGAGTCTTTTTCGATTGGCACGGTACTCAACGGTCAAGCGAAATGCTGGAATCGCCGTGCGCAAGTTGATACCGGTCGCGGCTCGTTCGTCATCATCAATCCTGAAGACGTACATGCCTGCAATCTGAAAAAAGACAGCGCTTGGGCGTATCGTATGTTATTCATTGAATCTGCTTGGTTGGCCGCTTTGCAACGCGAAATAGGTTTGAGCGCACAGCATGATTTACACCTGTTTGCGCAAACCGCAAGTGATGATCGCGCGCTTTATGATGATCTGAATCGATTTTTTGAGACGTTGTGGCAGCCAACGGAGAGGTTGGCGAAAGAGTCTGCATTAGTGGCTTTTTTGATGCGCCTGCATGAGCAGTTCGAGACAGACGTGATGGCGCTCAAAAGCAATCATCGCTTGAGCCAAGCGGCCGAATTCATCGCGGCGTATTGCTTGGATAAACGGGTTGCTGTAAATAACGGCTCAAAAATACCCTTGCATACGTCCAGCACGCCAGCGACAAAAAACAAACCACAAAGTAGATCACGGCAAACCACCACATGGCTTGTGCCGGTTGATTGGTCGTAAAGGCTGACACGCCTGATAATGCGGCAATCCAAGCTTTTGGGTTAAGCCATTGTAAAAGTGCACCGGATAAAAAGGTAGGTGCTTTGGCGGTGTGTTCCGTATTTATGGAAACTTGCGCCGTTAGCATCCGATACGCCATATACAGCAAAAAACCGACGCCGCACCATTGCAATATCTGGCTGATGTTGGGTGCATAAAAAATCAATGCGTGCACGCTCAAGCCCACCAAAACCACCAAAACCAGCAAAACGGTAAAGCCAACCGTCGCTCCCAAAATATGACGAAGCGCCACATTCAAGTTAAAATTAACCGGAACCGGTGAAATAGAGGCGATCAGCGTGAATGAGCTCATGGATAAAATGAGGGCAAGATTCATCTGTGGCTCCGTGAGTGAAGAATGAACGAAGCATAATTGAAGCGGCTTTGATTATTTTGAACAAAAGGCCCACTTTTTGAAGTATCACGAAATCGTGAACGTAAAAAAGCACCGTCAATGAATGGTGGACGATGCTTTTGGGTTATGAATTAGATTGTTGTTTTGTAGTTATTCAATTAAGCGACCACTTTGTACAATCTGCACGCATGGATTATGGGCAATGGCATAACTCAAATCTGCAGGGCGATCAATGCGCCACATGGCTAAATCAGCGCGCTTGCCGATGGCGAGCGTGCCGCGATCGTTGCTTAAGCCCATGGCTTGTGCCGCGTGGCGAGTGGTACCCGCTAAGGCTTCTTGTGGTGTCATTTTGAACAATGTACACGCCATGTTCATCGCTAACAGTAATGAACTCATCGGTGAAGTGCCGGGATTGCAGTCGGTGGAGATGGCAATTGGAACGTCTGCGTCGCGTAAGGCTTGCAAAGGTGGATATTTCGTTTCACGCAGAAAATAAAACGCACCGGGCAACAGAACGGCAACCGTGCCGGCTTGTTTCATTGCTGCGATGCCGTCGTCTGATAAGTATTCCAAATGGTCGGCAGAAAGTCCTTGATATTGAGCGACTAATGCGGCGCCATTTTGGTCGGACAACTGTTCGGCATGTAACTTGACCGGCAAGTTGTGCTGTTGTGCTGTTTGAAAAACACGTTCGGTTTGTGCACGGCTGAAACCGATTTTTTCGCAAAATACGTCCACCGCGTCTACTAAGCCTTCTGCCACTAACGTGGGCAGCATGTCGTTGCAGATATGGTCAATATAGTCATCTGCACGATCTTTAAACTCGGGCGGCAGGGCATGTGCACCGAGAAAGGTGGTTTTGACTGTAACGGGTAATTGCTCGCCAATGCGTCGTGCCACACGCAGCATTTTGCGTTCGGATTCGAGTGATAAACCATAGCCGGATTTGATTTCCAGTGTGGTCACGCCTTCGGACAGCATTTGCTGTACACGCGGTAAGCTGGCTGCGAATAATGCGTCCTCAGAGGCTTCGCGTGTGGCACGTACCGTCGATAAAATTCCGCCACCGTTGCGCGCGATGGTCTCATACGCTACGCCATTTAAGCGCGCTTCAAACTCATTACTGCGGTTGCCAGCATAGACGATGTGGGTATGGCAATCGATCAAACCCGGTGTGATCCAATGACCTTTGCCATCATGCTTGGTCGCTGCTCGCCAGTCTTGGGGTAGGTCCATTTGTTTGCCGAGCCACGCAATTTTTCCTTCGTGAATGGCGATGGCGGCATCGAGAATTTCACCATAACCGTCGCCGGTCATAGTCGCCAGATGAACGTTCAGCCAAATGCTGTCCCAGTGGTTGTGCGGCGTGTTCATAAAATATTTCCGTTAGCGTAAATACATGTGACATAAAGTAGGGCGTTGTGACTGATGATCGATAACTGCTGTGGCTGCTCGGATGAATAGACATCCAGCAGGCACAAATCACCCGTCATGAAATCAAGGTTGTGACCATCAAAATAAGCCGTTTCACCGCCGGCATGATAAATTGCCAGCGTTTCATTGGGTGCTATCGTCAGCGTTATTTCACCTTCGATAGCGATTTTTTTGAGCGTGTGTTGATGGGTAGAACGATGCGTCATGACGTTAAAGTCAACGACCGGATCCGTTGCCATCAGTTGTGCCGAAACATCGTGCTCGCCTTTGAATGCATAAGGCGGATCTTTGGGCGTGAGCGATAGTGTTGTGCCTTCGGATTGATTCATCAGTCGTAAACCCGCGCCACTGATTATCACAAGTGAGCGATTGACATCTGGGAAGTGTGAAAAATCGCTGGAGGATCCCACGACTGCGCTGCTGATCCGCCACGTAAAGTGATCGAGTGTGGCATTTTCAGGAAAAATGGCGAGCTGCGTCGTGCTGCCGTTGCCATTTTTCCAAGGCATGGTGGTGAAATCTGAGGGCGTGAGTTTACAGATCGTGATCATGTGGATTCGCCATCATGTGTTTGGCCACGCGCGCGACCATGCGTGCTCCGACCCGAGCGCTGCGATTATCGACATCGAAACTGGGGTTGAGTTCTGCGATGTCAAACACTTTGAGTTTGCCGGAGTGACATACGGCATCGACCAAAGTCTCAATGACTTCAATCGGTACGCCATGAGCTGCCGGTGCACTGACTCCGGGAACGATGGCGGCGGGTAAAACATCAAGGCATAAGGTCAAATATAGGGTGTCAACGCGATTGATGAATGTGTTCAATATCGCTAAGGTTTCATCGATGTGGCGGATGCTCATGTCTTCGTCGCGTCGCCATGTCACATTCAAATCAGAAGCGCGTTTGAACAATGCCTGAGTGTTGGAAAACTCGCTCACACCCAAACAGCAGTAATTAAAATCCCACCCACGTTTGGCACAGTCTTGTGCAATTTGGCGAAAAGGCGTTCCCGAGGAGGCTTTTTCATCCGCGCGTAAATCGAAATGCGCGTCCAAATTGATGATGCCAACTTTCGGTTGCGCTTTGGCGGATAGGTGATTCGCCAGTCCCTGAAAAGTACCGTAGGCGATTTCGTGTCCACCACCCAAGCCGATTGGGAATAAATTTTGCTCAAGCAGATGTGTGATGCGTTGCGCATAGCGTTGTTGTGCAACCTCAAGCGCATCCGCATCGCACTCGATATTGCCGGCATCGACAATGCATTGATCGACTTGAGCGGGCAAATTACTCAACGCTTGACGCAAGGCGGTCGGGCCTTGGCGCGCACCGATGCGTCCATGATTGCGCGCGACGCCCGCATCGCAGGCGAAACCGAGTAGCGCGATGGCAGGGGCTGATGGAGTTGTTTCATCATAAGCTT
>JBIKPB010000264.1:0-2583 GCA_044357705.1 Formosimonas sp.
GGGATCAAGCGCAAATTTTGCCGCGCAGGATGATTGATGCGCCCAGAATAACCTTCGTTTTCCCGACACAGCAAACATGCCGGATAAGCTTCTGATGTGACCAAACGCGCAGCTGCAATTGCACTAGGGTCAATTTCGGGTTTGGATCGATTGATGGTGACATCGAGTGTGCCGAACCGACTCGGATAGTGCCACGTTATATTTTGCGCAATCCGTGCGGTGCGCACATAGTTACTGGCACGCGATTGCTGATAAAAATAATCGGTTGCTACCTGAGGTGCATGTTGGTACAGCATTTTAAATTTAGCCTGCACCTCGCTCGGGCGCGGCATCAGACAATCCATCAGCGCAGTGTCGAATAAATCATGACTGATGGCATCCGATGCGGTCAAATCACGCACCACCGCCTCATCAAATAAGGCATCCAAAACACCTTGAATCGGCCCCAGTTGCGGCGGCTCGGGCAAAGCCTCAGGAGGATGAAATGCGGCCAACCCCAGCAGTACCATCAGCCGATGCCGCGCATAGATGACATCGGCAGGCTCAAGCAACTGCTGCGCCACGCCATAATTGAGCAAGATTTGAATCTGTGCGTAGATACTCATACGACTTCTTCCATTGCCAACAAACGCGCACCCGCAGCCATATTAACGGGATAAAAACTGGGTGTTAAACCAGTTTGCTCGATGTATTGAGCAGCGACTTGGTCGCAAAATTCGCACAACACGGCATCCTTGACCAACATCACCGTGCAGCCGCCAAAACCCGCACCCGTCATCCGTGCACCGACAGCATCATGCACCCAAGCGGCTTCGACCAAAGCATCCAGATGTTGCCCCGTGACTTCAAAATCATCACGTAACGACACATGCGACGCGTTCATCAATCGACCAAACTGCACCAAATCGTGGTTTTGCAATGCATTCACAGCTTGTAGTGTCCGTGCATTTTCAGTCACCGCGTGACGGGCACGTTTGAGATGGGCCGGATTTTGAATCGCGTGCTGGTATTGCGCAAAAAGTTCAGGCGTTAGATCACACAATGTCGCAATATCGACCTCTTTTTGCAGATCATGCAGCGCCACCTCACACTCGGCACGACGTTGGTTGTAATTGGACTCGCTCAAATCGCGCCGTTTGTTCGTGTTGGCAATCAAAAATCTGTATGTATTGCGAAAATCTACGGGTACATGTTGATGCGCCAGCGTATGCGTATTGAGCAACATCGCGTGCCCTGATCGCCCCATGCCAGAAGCAAACATATCCATAATGCCGCAGTTCAAGCCGTTGAATTCGTTTTCTGAGCGCTGCGCCAGTTTGACCAAATCCAACTGCGTAAACGGTAACTGATAAATATACTGCGCCAAAACCGCGGTCAACATTTCAATCGAGGCACTCGAGGACAAACCCGCACCATTTGGAATATTGCCATAAAACAGCACATCCAAACCATGCGTCATCAATGCACCCGCTGATTGCAAAGTGTGTAACATGCCCGCAGGATAGTTCGCCCAGCCGTTTGCCTTGTCATGCACGATGGTGTTGATGTGCAAATGATGCGTGCCTTGCTCGGCAAAGTTGAGCGAAAATAAATTGAGTTGCTTGTCATCACGAGCCCGCACTATGGCGTAAGTGCCAATGTCTAACGCGCACGGAAAAACATGGCCACCATTATAGTCCGTGTACTCACCGATTAGATTCACACGCCCAGGTGCAAAAAATACGTGACTTGCTGATTCATGAAAGCAACGAGCGAAATCATTTTTCAATTGTTCTATCATTTTCTCTGACACAAATAAAAAAGGCGCAACGGTTAAGAAGTGCCTTTTGATAAACAACAAATTATGTTTTCTTCAAGTATTTGCGAGTATCAATCGCCACTGCGGCAATAATAATCAAACCTTTGATGATGAACTGCCAATACGGGCTCACGCCAGAGAAATTTAAGCCGTAGCTAATCAACTGAAACATCAATACGCCCACCACCACGCCACTGATTTTGCCAATACCACCACTGAATGATACGCCACCGACAACACACGCCGCAATGGCATCCAACTCATACATATTGCCCGTGTTATTGGTCGCACTGCCCACTCGAGCAGCCTCGAGCGTGCCTGCAAATCCATACAAAACACCTGCTAATGTATAAACAATCATCAATGTTTTATTAATGTTAACGCCAGATACCACTGCTGCTTCTGGATTACCCCCTATCGCAAACATGTTTTTGCCGAAGCGTGTTTTATTCCATAAAATCCACATCAACACCGTAACAATTGCGGCATAAATCAACAAATAAGGCAAACGAAAGCTACCCAAATCAAAACCACCTTGCACAAAATCAGTGAAGTGTTGTGCCAAGCCACCAATCGGTTGGGCACCATTGGGCTCACGATCAATGTACATCGATGACAGACCATAAATAATAATCATCGAACCTAAAGTAGTAATGAATGGTGTCACCTTCAGTTTGGCAATGACCACACCATTTAAAAAGCCCAAAAAACCACACACAATACATGCAATCAGCGTCGCAACAATGATGTATTGACCTGACAAGAAAGATGGTAATACTGGGTAC
>JBIKPB010000206.1:0-3322 GCA_044357705.1 Formosimonas sp.
AAGAACCTGAAATCACAGCAGCCAAACCAACCATGCGCCCAGCCGACAAATCGGTACCTTGCGTGACAATCAACCCTGCCACGCCCAATGCAATAATGATGCTGGTTGATGATTGGGACAGAATGTTTGTAAGGTTAGTCAGCGATAAAAACGCCGGGTCTTTCAAAACAAAACCGACCAGCAACAGTAACAAAACAATGATGATGGCATTGTCCATCATCATCGTACCGATGTTTTTTTGAGTTAAACTTTTACTCATTGTGTACCCCTTGCTTATAAATATTTAGCAGACAACGCCATGATTTCTTCTTGCGTGGTCGATGCTGTATCAACGATACCCGCCACCCTGCCATTGCTCATGACTAAAATTCGATCGGTTGTGCCGAGCAACTCAGGCATTTCGGATGAAATCATGATGATGCCCTTACCTTTGTTGGCCAAATCAATGATGAGTTGGTATATTTCATATTTAGCACCCACATCAATCCCGCGCGTTGGTTCGTCAAGCATTAGCACTTCAGGCTCTGTCAACAACCAGCGACCCAAAATAACTTTTTGTTGATTGCCGCCTGAAAGGCTGCCGATTGAGGTTTTTTGCGTCGGTGTTTTCACATTCATCGAGTCAATCACCCATTGGGTATCATTGGTGCGACGGCGATCATTAAGCAAACCCAATCCACCACGATACTTGCTGATGTTGGCTATGGTTGAGTTAAAACAAACATCCAAAATGCTAAAAATACCCGTCTGGCGACGTTCTTCTGTGACCAAGGCCAAACCGTGTTTGATGGCTTGCTGCGAATTTTTAATATTCACTGCTTGACCATGCAACACAATTTCACCCGCCGAAATAGAGCGTAAACCAAATAACGTTTCAACAATCTCGGTTCGTTTTGAGCCCACCAAACCAGCAATGCCTAAAATTTCGCCTTGATGTAAATTAAAGGTCACATCTTGCAAAGAAGGTTGATTCCGTGCCGTCAAACCTTTGACTTCAAGAAGGGTTTCGCCAGGCACATTGGTTTTGGGCGGGAAACGATTGGTTAAATCACGGCCAACCATCAGGTTGATGATGCGTTCAGTGGTTAAATCTTTGGCAGACTCGGTTGTAATCCATTGACCATCTCGCATAATCGTCACATCATCGGAGATTTTTAAAATCTCTTCCATTTTGTGAGAAATATATATAATCCCAACACCCCGCTTTTTGAGGGTTTCAATGATTTTAAATAAATGACTGACTTCTTTTTCTGTCAATGATGATGTCGGTTCATCCATGACCAAGATTTTTGATTCGTACGAAACCGCTTTGGCGATCTCCACCATTTGCATTTCTGATACAGATAAAGTCTCTACTTTGGTTCGAGGGTCAAGTTTGATGTCTAAGGACTCAAAGATTCGCTTAGAGTCTGCGTAGGCTTTCGCTTCATCGGTAAAAAAAGCTTTTTTGGGATAACGTCCCAACCAGATGTTATCCATTACACTGGCTTGCCTGACTTGATTTAACTCTTGATGCACCATAGCCACACCATTTTCCAGCGCTTGTTTGGCGGAGGTAAATTTAATCGGTCGGCCTTCTAAAAATATCTCGCCTTCATCTGGGTGATACATCCCAAACAAACTTTTCATTAAGGTTGATTTCCCAGCACCATTCTCGCCCATCAGAGCGTGCACAGTACCCGCACGAACAGTCAACTTGACCTTGTCCAGTGCTTTAACACCAGGAAAGGATTTCGAAATATTGCGCATTTCTAACAAATGCGGTCTAACCGCACTGGCATGTGCACTCGTATCATGGCTCATCCGCGTGTCTCCAATCTGAACTTATGCCATCATAAGTGATTTAATTGTCATCATTTTTAAAAGAAAGGTACTGAAATTCAGCACCTTTCTTTTTTCAACTTCGATTATTTATAAGCATCTTCAGCGACTGTTATATTATCTTTGTTGATGTTCACATAGGGCACACGAACTGCTTTTTTGTCATCTAATTTCCATTGAGTACCATCCAATGGGTCTTTACCCATGGCTGCATTAACGGCCAACTGTAAGGTTGCTGTTCCTTGGTTTTTAGCATCATTCAAAACCGAACCGACCATAACGCCTTCTTTGATTTTAGCAAGCGCATCTGGAATCGCGTCTACACCGACAACGGGCATAAATTTCGTAGCGTCTTTAAAGTAACCTTTGGCTTGCAAAGAATTAATTGCCCCTAAAGCCATACCGTCATTGTTGGCAATTACGTACTCAATCTTGTCACCGTGTTTCGACAGCCAAGCATCCATTAGGTTATTTGCCTTGGCCGTATCCCACATTGCAGTTTGTAATTCGAGTTGTTCAACTTGAATGCCTGCTTTAGTCAACTCTTCCACCACAAATTTACTACGCGCCTCCGCATCTGGGTGACCGGGTTCACCTTTTAACAAAACAAATTGGATTTTTCCATCTTTGTTTTTATCCCAAACTGGATTGGCTTTCCACGAATCAGCAATCAATTTAGCTTGCATGACACCTGATTCTGGCGATGATGTACCAACATACCAGCATTTCTCACAGGCTTTCAATACATCAGCATTGGGTTCTTTGTTGAAAAAAATCACCGGAATTTTGGCAGCCGCCGCTTTGCTCACGATTGTAGATGCTGCTTGTGGATCAACCAAATTAATCGCCAGAACTTTCGCACCTTTAGCAATTAATGCATCCACTTGAGCATTTTGCTTGGCTTGATCATTTTGTGAGTCATTCATGACCAACTCAGCTTTACCTCCCGCCGCAGATTCAATGGCGCGACGAACAAATGACATAAAGTTATCATCGTATTTATAGATGGTGACACCAACCATTGGCATCGTTGCCGCTGGTGCCGTTGCGCCTGCCATTGCTTCTGGGGGTTTTTCAGCAGCTTTTTCACCACATGCCGTCAAAATAAAGGTGCTGGCCACGGCCAAACCCATTGCTAAAAATTTTTTCATAATTATGCCTCCAGTATGTTTAGATATAAATTCAAAGTAAAAACTGCTTGTAAAAAATAAATGCCAAACTCTTAACTCACACATAAAGTTTTTAAACCGTACGTCAAATCATACTAAGTTAAAAACGATAATCGCATTAAACACGAGAAAAACCATCCCGTCAACATTATGTTTTTAAAAAAACTAATTATAGTATTAATTAAATTAATTAAAAATTCTAGCAATTGCTTTTAAATTGGTCAAAAAAACAATAATAAACAGAGGTAGCTACAAAAAATACTCTATTTTTAGTTTTTTATAAAAAATAATTAATTAAAAAAAACAAAATAAAACATATTATTTTTTATTAA
>JBIKPB010000097.1:0-6319 GCA_044357705.1 Formosimonas sp.
CGCCTAATGTGGCCAATAACTCGGCTTGATATTCCGCCGCGAGTGCATTGAACATTTCGTCCAAGTCGCCTTCCAGCATGGCATCCATTTTATACCACGTCAAATTGACGCGATGATCAGTGATCCGACCTTGGGGATAATTATAGGTGCGAATGCGCTCAGAGCGATCACCTGAGCCCACCAATGATTTGCGTGTTGCCGCCTCAGAGGCTTGTTGTTCACGCACTTGGGCATCGCGAATGCGTGTGATGAGAATCTTCATTGCGGTGGCTTTATTGCTGTGCTGTGAACGGCCATCTTGGCATTCGACTACCGTGCCTGTTGGTAAGTGAACGATGCGCACCGCCGAATCGGTTTTGTTAATATGCTGTCCGCCCGCACCCGATGCGCGGAATGTATCGATGCGCAGGTCGGCAGGATTGATTTGAACGTCGCCAATTTCATCCGCTTCGGGCATGACGGCGACAGTGCACGCTGAAGTATGAATGCGACCTTGCGCTTCGGTGGCGGGGACGCGCTGAACCCGATGACCACCTGATTCAAACTTCATTTTAGAATAAACATTGAGTCCCGCAATGCGTACGATGACCTCGCGATAACCACCCAGATCAGATACGGACTCACTCATGAGCTCGACTTGCCAACCTGCGCGTTCGGCGTAGCGCGTGTACATGCGCAACAAATCACCGGCAAATAAAGCCGACTCGTCACCGCCTGTGCCTGCACGGATTTCAAGCACGATGTTGCGATCATCGTTTTCGTCTTTTGGCAACAACATGGTTTGTAGCTCGTCTTTGAGTGTTTCGAGTTTGACTTTACCGCTTTGAATTTCTTCTTGTGCGAAGGATTTAAAATCCGGATCGGTCAGCATTTCGTGCGCCGACTCAATATCCATTTCAGTTTGAATGAATTGATTGAACGTCTCGACGATGGGCGTGATTTCCGCATGTTCTTTGGTGAGTTTGCGGTAATTGTCGATGTTGTCGGTCACGTCGGGTTGTTGCAACATGGCATCGATTTCGGCTTGACGTAAATCGAGTTGGGCGAGTTTCTCGCGCATTGAGTTTTTCATGGGATAACCTGTAGGTGTTTTTTAAGGTTTGTAAGGTTTGATTTTTATAGATTTTGTACGGGTTTTTCGCTCAAAATCCATAACATTCAAGATGCACAAGGCAGCGTTTTACTTTGCGTTTCGCTATAAACCGTGTTTGAGCCATTCACGCATCACCGTTTGCCATGCTTCACGGGTCGCTGTGTCGGGGCTTTGCACGCCGACGGTGGGTTCATGCAAGATTTTGTTCATCAAGCGTTGTGACATTTGCTGCATGGCGCTTTGTAGCTCGTCAGCCGTAATATTGGGGCGATTGGCTAAAGCATTGACTGCGCGTTCCACCTCATTCTGGCGGATTTGGTCAAATTTTTGGCGCAGCAGTTGAACCTGTGAGGCAAATGAGCGACGCGTCCGTTCGACATCAAATTGAGCGACATGTGTGTCGACGATTTTTTGCGCATCACCGAGTGCCGCGGTGCGTTGCTCAGAGTTGTGTTGCACGATTGAGGATAAATCATCGACGGTGTAAAGATAGGCATCGTTGAGTTTACCGATGGCCGCTTCGATATCTCGCGGTACGCCCAGGTCAACCATGACCATCGGACGATGACGGCGTTGCTTGAGTGCAGCTTCGACCATACCCAAACCGATGATCGGCAAGGTACTGGCTGTACTGGTGATGATGACATCAAAGTGTGCGAGTTGTTCGGGCAACTCAGCAAGACGCAGCGTATGAGTAACGGTAGGATTTTTAGCGTAAGGGGTGAGCAGTTCAGATGCACGCTCAAGTGAACGGTTGGCCACCGTCAAACTGGCTGGGTTGTGCCCCATCACATGCGCGGTAACCACTTCGATCATTTCGCCTGCACCGACCAGCAGCACATGTAGTTTTGAAAAATCATCGAAGACACGATGTGACAATTTAACCGCGGCTGCGGCCATTGAGACGGAGTGTTCACCAATTGCGGTGTGTGTGCGAACTTCTTTGGCAACGGCGAAGCTTTTATCAAACCATTGCTGTAAACCGGTTCCATTGGTGCCTGCTGTATTGGCGAGGCGTACCGCTTGTTTCATTTGCCCTAAAATCTGTGGCTCGCCTAACACCATTGAGTCCATACCGCTGGCAACGGCAAAAGCATGTTGTATCGCTGCTTCACCTTGCAAAATATAGGTATGGGCTTTTAAGTCAGATAGGGAGACATGGTGATAGTCCGCAAGCCAACTCAGTGCGTTTTGTGCGCTTTGATTTAAGTCATTGGCATCGAGCACCGCATAAATTTCGGCACGATTGCAGGTTGACAGCACTGCGACTTGCGCGTCAGCATCCACCGCATTACGCAAATCGGGCAATGCCGCGGTTAGCTCTGATGGCGCAAAGGCGACACGCTCACGCAGGGTGAGCGGGGCGGTGGTGTGGTTCAGTCCAAGGACAAATAACGACATATAGTTCATCGCAAAGTAAAAGTCTACTTTGCGCTTATTTAGAATGGGTGATTTTGAGTTGAAAAGTCGTACATGATTTATAAAAAACCACTATAAACCCAAAAATCAAGGTACCGGATATTTGCAAGCCCCACTAGAAACCAATCGTTGTGGGCAAAAAACGCGGCGAAACGCTTAAAGAATGGTTGAAAACTTGGTATTATACTCGGCAATCCGCGTGAGGGCTATCATGATCCGCAGCTCTTTTGTCAGTAAACAATCGTGAACGGCAACGCATTTTACAAGCGAACCCTATATGTTTTTACAACAAGAAATTTGGCTCATTCTCGTCGGCTTGATCGTCGCTTGGATCGTCAAAAAATCCTCAGGCTCGACCGCACCGATCAAACGTGTTGCGTTATTTGCTTGTTTGGCCAGTTTACTGGTCGGCTGGTTCGGTATGGGCGTGCGCGGTATTTTGCCACAGCTGGCGTTCTTTCCGACCGATGTACGAGGCTTGCTGATCACAACTTTTGCTGCTTTTTTGGCAGCTAAATTTGTCGTACGTGCACCCAAACGTATCAATACCAAAACCCGTAAGAAACAACGATAAATCTTAGTTAGAGGTTCTATGAATTCAAACGTGTCAAATAATAAATCTGACTCAGGATGGGAACAAGATCATTTGCCAGATTTAAGAGCCGACGAGTCGGCGATTAATAATCAAGACTTGGCCAAAATAAGCAGCATTTTCACATTTAGTGCGCGCTATTGGGGAGGTTTTAGGGCACTTTTTGGTTCGTTGGTACTATTGTTGGTATTTGCTTTTTTAACCACAAGCGAACGGCTCGAAGAACAATTTATGGTGTGGCTTGATCATGTTCAACAGGCGAATGGTGTTGGTTTGCTGGTTTGGTTAGGTATACCGATTATATGTTTAATTTTACTTGTCAGCATCTACTATATTTGTTCTAAACGGAATCCGGATAGTCGAGTGATGCGTGCATGGGCATTAAGTGCCTTGACTTTGTTTTTAGCATCATTAAGTGTCAAGCTTAATGTTGCATTCGCCGTCTGGTCTAAAGCATTTTATGATGCTATTCAAAATCGTAATGAGTCTGATTTTTGGGTACAAACGGGCGTGTTTGCGATACTTGCTGTCTTTTGGGTTTTGGTTGGAACATACCGCCAATTCTTTCAACAACTTTTACAAATCCGTTGGCGGACATGGTTGACGCAAATTTTTTCGAACCAATATTTTGAAAACAATCGGTTTTATTATCTGAATCAACAAAATAAACAAAATAAACAAGATAATCCAGATCAGCGTATTGCAGAGGATTTGGATAAGTTTACCGAGTTGGCGATTTTTTTGTATTTTGGTGCATATATAGCGATTCTGTCGCTTTATGAGTTTTCTAAGCTCATGCTGGATATCTCAGGTGATCTTGATTTTCATCGTTGGGGGATGCACGTTATTATTCCAGACTACCTGTTTTGGTCTGCGGTAGTTTATGCGATATTGGGCTCCTTTTTTATTCATTTTGTGGGTCGACGTTTGATTAAAATTGAAATTTTACGCCAGCGTTACAATGCTTTTTTTCGCTATCATTTAATCCGCGCACGCGAGTATTCAGAAGGCATTACTTTTTTGAATGGAGCGCAAAACCATAAGCAGGAAAGTCGGCATCTATTTGGAATCGTGCGCAGTAATTGGAATACGAGAATGTGGGCGTTAAAGCTTTTAAGATTTTCCAGTCTGTCTTACAACCAAGCATCCGTAATCGTACCGATTTTGTTAATGGCACCAAAATATTTTGCTGATAAAGCAATGACTTGGGGTAATTTTATGCAGATCTTGCGTACTTTTGGCGAACTGCGAGAAAGTCTGTCTTGGTTTATTGACAATTATCAAAATATTGCCGAACTGCGTGGCACTGCAACGCGTGTGTTTAATCTTGAAAAGGCGTTACAGGGCGTGGACGATTTTGGACAGCAATCCAAATTAACCGTCACACCCAATAACACCGGCGGAGTTGCTTTAAGTCATGTTGCTCTGAATCGCCCGCAGTTTGATGATGCGGGGCAAATGTATGAAAAGCCACAAGTGGTAGATTTGGATTGGCAAATTGGTCAAGGTCAACGTTGGTTGGTGACCGGTGCATCTGGCTCAGGGAAAAGTACCATTTTGCGAGCGATTGCTGCTTTGTGGCCTTACGGTAAGGGGCATATTGATTTACCGAAAAAGGGCAAGATTCAATTCTTGCCGCAGGTTTCGTACTTTCCGGTTGCGAGTTTGCGTGAAGCATTGGCTTATCCGGCGGCGGGCGATGCTTATAAAGATGCTGCTTACGAAACTGTCTTAGAAATGAGTCAATTGAGCCATTTGAAAGACCGCTTGTCCGAAACAGCAAACTGGGGGCAAATCTTGTCCGGTGGTGAGCGGCAGCGCTTGGCATTTGCCCGTGTGTTTTTGCAACGCCCTGATTATCTGTTTTTAGATGAGGCGACGGCTTCGCTTGATCTCGAAAATGAAGAGGCGCTTTACGCGACGTTATTGGCGTTTTTACCCAACATCACACTTATCAGCGTGTCGCATCATGAGCAGCTTAAGCAGTATCACACGCAAAGTTTGAGCTTACAGCCTGATGGCTCGGGTGGCTTCAAAGCAAAATTACAGGCTTTATGATTGGGCTTGGCTCTGCTAAAATAGCGTTTTTTCGCTGATCTCAAAGAACTTAAGGAATTTTATGTCATCTGCTTTATACGCCATTTCCCCGCTCGACGGTCGCTATGCTTCTAAGGTTGAGGTTTTGCGCCCGATCATGTCAGAAGCAGGTTTGTTGCATCATCGCGTGCAAGTTGAAGTGGCTTGGGTGATTGCCTTGTCCAATGCAGGTTTTAGTGAGCTGCCTGCATTCTCGAAGAATGCCGTGGCTTATTTAAACAGCATCGTTACGAATTTCGGTGAAGCAGATGCACAACGCATTAAAGACATTGAGAAAACCACCAATCATGATGTTAAGGCCGTTGAGTACTATCTCAAAGAAAAAATGGCAGGGCGTGATGATTTGGCCAAAGCGGGCGAATTCATTCACTTCGCTTGTACTTCTGAAGACATCAATAACACTTCACATGGCTTGATGCTCAAAAAAGCCCGTGCCGAAGTGCTGTTGCCAATGATGGATGAGTTGATTGCTAAATTCAAAGCACTCGCAGTTGAGCACGCTGCACAGCCAATGCTCTCACGCACACACGGCCAACCCGCATCACCAACGACTGTTGGTAAAGAGTTCGCCAATATCGCAGCTCGTTTGGAGCGTGCACGTGCTGCGCTCGCAAGTATTGAGCTATTGGCCAAAATGAATGGTGCAGTCGGTAACTACAACGCCCATTTATCAGCTTATCCAGAGTTTGACTGGCAAAGCTTTTCTAAAAACGTCATCGAAAACGATTTGGGTTTGACGTTCAACCCTTACACGATTCAGATCGAGCCGCACGATTACATGGCGCAATATTTTGATGCGCTGGCGCGTTTCAATACGATTTTGATCGATGCCAATCGTGATATTTGGGGTTACATTTCTCTCGGCTTCTTTAAGCAAAAGACCAAAGCGGGCGAGATTGGCTCGTCAACTATGCCGCATAAAGTCAATCCGATTGATTTTGAGAACTCAGAAGGAAACCTCGGCTTAGCCAACGCGATGCTGCGTCATTTGTCTGAAAAACTTCCTATCTCGCGGTGGCAGCGGGATCTAACGGACTCCACCGTTCTGCGCAACCTCGGTGTGGCACTTGGTTACTGTCTGGTGTCCTACGACGCGTGCCTGCGCGGTTTAGGCAAGC
>JBIKPB010000098.1:0-6296 GCA_044357705.1 Formosimonas sp.
ACCATCCCAGTTGGCTATTTGCTCCACATCAAGTTCACGCCATGAAGTTTTGGGTACACCGGACATTACGGTACCTCCACTGCTTTAGGCTGACTGCTTGTTTGTACTGCAAAAATCCATGCGTTCACGCCTTGTTCTTTTTTAGCTTCTAAAGAGAGCAATATGGGGGCTGGCTTTGGAAAAGCTTGATGGATCCGCGCGACAACATTTTGCGCATCTGCCGCCGTTTTTGCCCGGCCATTGATCAACAACGAGTCTTCTTTCTGTGTCACTTGGATCAATTGGGACTGTGCATCGGTCAATTGAGTCAACTCAACCAACCAGTTCAGTTGTCCCATGCGTTGATTGCGCATTTCAAGATACTGAGTAATTTGTGTGTTGTTGGACTGATCGGTATTGTTGGTTTGAAGTTGCGTGACGTGTGCTAGTAACTCAAGATTAACCTTTTGAGCTTCACGAATCCGCCATTCAAAATAAGCATATGCCCCACTCAACAGCAGTCCGACAATAAGCAGTGTCAACAAAACCTCTTGAATCAGCCGAGTTGCAGGCGAGCGAACCGTACGATCCTTAATCGCATGCGGCCATAGATTAAGTAATCTCATCTGCGCTCCTGAATGATTTGCTCAGATAAATGCCACATGCCACCCAAAGTTGCACGCTCATCTTCACCCAGTTGTTCAGGCACACGCACAGTCCGTACAACCAAGCCAAAACGAGACTGCAACTGAGTGAGCGCGTTGTTCCAGTTGGCACCCGCTCCCAATACATATAATGTATCTAAACGATTCTTATCAACCGCACCCAAAGCTTGGGTCAAACAGTTATCGATTTCGTTAACGACAAAGCGCAAAGGCAACTGCATTTGACCGCTCTGCCCCTCATCACTGACATATTCAAAACCGATACTGTTCATCTGGTCACGATCGAAAAATTTGCTCAGTACCTTGACGTGCCCTGCCTCATCAAACCAATAAAGTTGTATGCCACTATGCTCCACTTGGCACACGGCATATTTATTAGATGTACGCGCCAACTTAAATGCCTGCATCCAAATCAATGGTTCCGCACACACCCAACGCATGCGCCAAGAAGATTCCACACACAGCTGAGCATACTGCGCCACTTCAGACTGACGTGCGACAACCAGCAAAATCGTCTGACTTTGGCCGTTCAACTCCGAAAAACTACTCCAGTCGTAATAGACATCGGCGACCGAAAGCCCAAGCCCTTGAGTAATGTGGCGCGTGACTTGATAATCCAACTCTTCGGTATCTAAACCCGTGGGCACACTTAAATAATGGGTATGCACACTCGCGGCTGGCAACAAAACCGCTACATCCATCGCTCGGTCATCAAGTTGTGCCAATAGCTCAAAATGCGCGGCAGCGACATCAAACATTCTCGCATTCAGGTTTGCCACTCGAATCTCGCCGGATTGCACAACCCGCTCACCTTCGCGCACCATAAAACGCAACGCATCGCCAGCCAACTGCAATACCAGCAAAGGCGGCGTTTTTTTAAACCAGCGAGAAAGAGGAATTAAGGCCATGAATAATCGGGATTTGGTTTTCGGTACTTTTCTGACACAAAATATGGACGCGAGTATACAATAAGCACCGTCCATAAACCCAATTTTCACACAAAAACATCTAAATACAGCCATGAGCGAACAAAAGAATACCGAACCCACAGCAGCCGAAAATACTGCGCCGAAAGAGCCCGCACCATTGTGGTGGCGCATTATTAAAGGCACATTCCTTTTTGGATTTTTTGTCGCAATGATAGGACTGATCGTCGCGGCCATCGCGATTGCAATGGCCTGGCCCAGCCTACCCTCCATTGATGCGTTAAAAAACTATAAACCGCGCATGGCCATGCAAGTGTTCACCGAAGATGGTCAACTGATTGGCGAGTTTGGTGAAGAACGCCGCAAACCGGTTGAATTCAAAGACATCCCTCCTCAGCTCAAAAATGCTATTTTAGCCATTGAGGACTCGCGGTTTTACGAACACGGGGGCGTTGATTATTATGGTCTGGCTCGTGCCACCCTCAACAACATCAGCAATCCCGGCGACTTGCAAGGCGCCTCAACGATCACGCAACAATTAGCCAAAAACTTCTTCTTAAGCTCGGAGCGTACCGTCACTCGTAAATTTTACGAAGCCTTGATGGCGAAAAAAATCGAAGCCAACATGAGCAAAGATGAGATTTTGGAGCGCTACATCAATCACATTTATTTGGGTGAACGTGCTTACGGTTTTGCCGCAGCAGCCGATATTTACTTTGGTAAAGAACTCAAAGATTTGAGCATTGCCGAATCAGCCATGCTCGCAACATTGCCTCAAGCTCCCGGCCGTAACAATCCGATTCGCAACCGAGCCAATGCGGATTCCCGCCAAAAATATGTTTTACAACGCATGCACAACTTAAAATACATCACTGATGCCGAATACGAACAAGCCAAAAACGAAGTCGTACGCATCGTGGACACCAAAGCATTTAGCAATGACAACAAATACAGCGTTCACGCCGAGTACGTTGCCGAAATGGCTCGCCAATTGATGTACGAACGTTATAAAGAGGCCGCTTACACCGAAGGCTTGAAGGTCTACACCACCATTAACTCTGCGGAGCAAACCGCCGCTTACAATGGTGTACGCAATGCCATACTCAACTACGATCGAAAATACGGCTACCGCGGCCCTGAGGACACCATTGCTTTGCCTGCCAAAGCTGAAGAGTTAGACAAAGCTTTAGATAAAGTCTTTGACAAACATCCCGATCAAGACGATTTGCGCGCAGCAGTCGTCACCGCGATCAGTGCCAACTCGGTTAAAGCCATTCTCGCCAACAGCGAACCGATTGAAATCAACGGCTCAGGCTTGGCTTTTGCCAAAAATGCATTGGGCGGCAAAGGCAAAAACCCGATCAAAGTGGGTTCAGTCATTCGTGTTACAGAATCCTCAGAGGACGCTTCATGGCGCATCAGCCAAGTACCTGCGGTACAGGCTTCATTTGTTTCGATGAGCAGCGAAGATGGCTCCATTCGCTCGTTGGTCGGCGGTTTTGATTTCAATTTGAGTAAATTTAATCACGTCACACAAGGTTGGCGCCAACCGGGCTCGGGGATCAAACCGTTCATTTACGCTGCCGCAATGGAGAAAAATGGTTTGACACCAAGTTCAGTCGTTGACGACACGCCGATTAAAGTCGGCTCATGGACACCACGAAATTCGGACGGTCGTTACCTCGGCCCAATTCCGCTGTCGACAGCGTTAGCGGGTTCGCGCAACATGGTGTCGATTCGTTTGTTACAAAGTGTAGGTAATGATTATTTCCGTCAATACGCCACTCGTTTTGGTTTTGATGGCAACCGAATCGATCAATATTTAACGGTTGCGCTCGGTGCAATCGAAACCACCAGTTGGCAAATGGCCAATGCCTACGGTGTTTTTGCCAACGGCGGCTATAAAGTTAATCCTTATATCATCAGTAAAGTAGTTGATCGCAATGGCACCACCATTTTGCAAGCGCAACCCAAAAAAGCGGGTGATGAAGCCAATCGTGTGATCACCGCCAAAAATGCCGCCATGACTGACAGCTTAATGCGAGGTGTCGTCCAACGCGGTACGGCAAGAGCCGCTATGGCTTTAGGTCGCAGTGATATTGCCGGTAAAACGGGAACCACCAATGACGCAAAAGATGCGTGGTTTAATGGTTATCAACCGAAAATCGTCGGTATTGCGTGGATGGGCTTTGACAAACCAAAGAGCTTGGGTGAAGGCGAATTCGGCGGAACATTGTCCTTACCGATCTGGATGAGTTACATGCGCGTCGCGCTCAACAAAGAAAAAGTTGCTGTACGCAAAAATGCCGAGGAGGACTCCAACACTGCCGCTTCTACGAACGAAGCACCCGCGAGTGAAGTATCGCCCGATACACCACCGGAAGAGTTGAAAGTGGATCCGAAAGCAGTGCCGCCATCCAACAATGAAGCGCGTCAAAGCTCTGAAAAAATCAATGAGCAAGATGCTCAAGAGGCAGCAAAAGCTAAACCTGCCGCCAAGCCTGATCCATTGGCACCGTTTGTTCCTAAACCTGTACCTTAACAAACGCCAATATTTCAACCCCAGTCATTTGGCTGGGGTTTTTTATGTCGCACAAACCATCCAATAAAGGATGCTGTTTAACGTAAATCTATGGTTTACAATAACGCATCTTTTTCCATCAAGGCCATCACCGTGAATAACACTCATCTGCGCAGCGAATACACGCCCTATCCTTATCTAATCTCCGCCACACATTTGGTGTTTGAACTCAAACCTGAGCGAACAACCGTTCATAATACATTTACATTTACCCGAAAAAGCAATGACGCTACTCCGATGTGCCTCAATGGTGAACATATCGAATTGCAATCCATCACGATCAATGACACTCCAGTAGCAAAAGCGGATTACATGCTTGACGACAGCACTTTAACTTTACTCAATCCACCAGCCAACGGTACGCTCAAAATCACCACCACTTGTACGCCCAACACCAATACCAGTCTATCCGGCTTATTCACTACAGGCGCACATCTGATGACTCAGTGTGAAGCCGAAGGCTTCCGCCGCATGACGTATTTCGCCGACCGTCCTGACGTTTTATCAACCTACACCGTGCAGTTAATTGGCGACCAAACAGCCTTCCCCGTTTTATTATCCAATGGCAACTTGATTGAGTCCAAGCTTTTAGACAACAATCTGCACACAACGACTTGGCATGACCCCTTCCCAAAACCTTCCTATTTGTTCGCCCTAGTCGCCGGTCAACTCGCCTGCCTCGAAGAAACCATCACACAAGACGACGCCAATAAACTACTGCAAGTCTACGTCGAAGCACACGATCTGCCCAAAGCACAATTCGCGATGGACAGCCTCAAAGCTTCGATTCATTGGGACAAGCGTCGCTTCGATTTGCCGCTTGATTTAGAGCGCTTCATGATTGTCGCAACGTCCGATTTCAACATGGGCGCAATGGAAAATAAAGGTCTCAATATTTTCAACACCAAGTTTGTCCTCGCTCATCCTGAATCTGCAACCGATGTTGATTTTGAAGGTGTCGAAGCGGTGGTTGGCCATGAGTACTTTCACAACTGGACCGGCAATCGCGTCACCTGCCAAGATTGGTTTCAACTCAGTCTCAAAGAAGGCTTAACGGTTTATCGCGATCAAGAATTTTCCAGCGACCAACTCGCCGAAGGTTTACCAACAGAAGCTGCAGCCAGCGCACGTGCGGTCAAACGCATTGACGACGTGGCGATGCTCCGCACCGCGCAATTTGCCGAAGATGCAGGCCCGATGGCGCACCCGATTCGCCCGAATGAGTATGAAGAAATCAATAATTTTTATACCATGACCGTATACGAAAAAGGTGCTGAAGTTGTGCGAATGTACGAAACATTATTGGGGCGTGACGGTTTTAAACGCGGCATGGATCTATACTTCAAACGTCACGATGGTCACGCCGTAACGTGCGACGATTTTCGTGTCGCGATGGCCCATGCAAACGATACCGACCTCACCCAATTCGGTCGCTGGTACGAACAAGCCGGTACGCCGACTGTCCATGTCAATGGTGAATACAACGAAGCTGAACGCTCCTACACACTGACTTTTTCGCAAAACAATCCCGCAGTCGGCAATGAGTTGACGCAAACTGACTTGAGTAAACCACCACTGCACATTCCGCTCAAAGTCGCATTGCTCGGCACTGACATTGATACCTTAATCGAGCTCCGAGATGAAGTGCAATCCATTATTTTTAAAGACATCGCCAATCCACCAACGCCATCACTCAACCGCAATTTTTCGGCGCCGGTGAACATTGAATTCGACTACAGCGACGAAGATTTATGCTTTTTGGCCGCAAATGAAACCGACGCATTCAACCGTTGGGATGCCGTGCAACAAATGTACACCCGCGCCATTGTCCGCGGCATGATGGCTCCCGTATTCAGCCATGAGCAATTAGATACTTTGCGTCAATTATTGACGGACGACAAGCTCAGCCCCGCCTATCGCGCGCAATTATTCACGTTGCCGAGCTTCGCTTATCTCGCGCAAATCGCCGCCAAACAGTCACCACAGGGTTTAGATCCACAAACATTGTTCAGCTCACGTGAATCCGCCAGCCGCGCTTTAGCGGAACATTTTCACACTGAATGGCAAACGATTTACGACACACTCAATCGCGACCAAGCCTACGTTTACAACGGCATCGCAGCCGGCGAGCGCGCACTCAAAAAC
>JBIKPB010000147.1:0-4708 GCA_044357705.1 Formosimonas sp.
TCCCCAGTCGGTTTATGGTACTACCAAGCGGCAAGGTGAAGCTGCCATCGGATCTGCTACTCCACGTCACATTATATTGCGGACTTCATGGGTGTTTGGGGCGTACGGCAATAACTTTCTTAAGACCATGTTGCGTCTGGCGTCTGAGCGTGATGCATTGAGTATTGTGAATGACCAAATGGGCGCGCCGACATCGGCGGCGCTTATTGCTGATGTCACTGCGCATATCGTGCGTGATTATTTGGCGTTTGGTGAAGAGTTTATCGAAGAGTGCTGCGGTATTTTTCATCTTGCTACCGCAGGCGAAGCCAGCTGGCATGATTACGCTCAGCATGTGATTGAGTTGGCCGAAAAATCAGGAATGTCTTTAAAAATAAAAGCGTCTGATGTAAAAGGTATTCCATCATCCGCTTATCCTACACCTGCTAAACGACCGGCCAATTCGCGCTTGAATACAGAAAAACTCCAAGCGGTGTTTGATTTACAACTACCTCGTTGGCAAGATGGGGTCAATCACGCTTTTGCAATGATTCAGAATAATACAAAGTAACAGGAGTACCACGATGACAACACGTAAAGGCATTATCCTCGCGGGTGGCTCAGGCACGCGACTGTATCCAATTACTTACGCGATGAGCAAGCAGCTTTTGCCCGTGTACGATAAACCTATGATTTATTATCCGTTGAGTGTTTTGATGCTGGCGGGCATTAAAGACATTCTAATCATCAGCACGCCGCAAGATATTGGCCGATTTGAAGAGTTGTTAAAAGATGGTCAGCAATGGGGTGTGAACATTCAATATAAAGTTCAACCTTCTCCAGACGGTTTGGCGCAAGCATTTATTTTGGGTGAAGCATTCCTTGCGGGCGCACCTGCCGCTCTGGTTCTTGGGGATAACATTTTCTTCGGCCATGATTTGCATGAAATGTTGCAAGATGCCAATAAGCAAACGATTGGTGCAACGGTATTTTCCTATCATGTGAATGATCCGGAGCGCTATGGTGTGGTTGAGTTTGATGCTAACAAAAAAGCGGTATCAATAGAAGAAAAACCGGTGAGCCCCAAATCAAATTATGCGGTTACAGGCTTGTATTTTTACGATGAAAATGTCGTTGAGTATGCGAAAACCATTCAACCTTCGAAACGTGGTGAGTTAGAGATCACAGATCTTAACCAGATTTATCTCGACAAAAATTTACTCAATGTACAAGCCATGGATCGTGGATATGCATGGCTCGACACAGGTACCCATGAGTCTTTACATGATGCGGGCTCATTTGTCGCTTCTATTCAAAAGCGCCAAGGCTTGCAAGTTGCTTGTGTAGAAGAGATCGCTTATCGAATGGGCTATATTAATCAAGAACAACTCATTGCTTTGGCACAACCGTTGCTCAAAAGCGATTATGGTCAATATTTAATCAAAGTTTCGAAAGACTAATTATGAAAATTATCGATACTACGATTCCAGATGTTAAAATTATTGAACCAGTAGTGTTTGTGGACGAGCGCGGATTTTTCTTCGAAAGTTTCAACCAAACGAAACTCGATGCTGCGATTGGACGCAAAGTCATATTCGTACAAGACAACCATAGTAAGTCAACCAAGGGTGTTCTACGTGGATTACATTATCAATTGCCACCGTATACTCAGGCTAAGTTGGTGCGTTGTACTCAAGGAGAGGTTTTTGATGTGGTGGTCGATATGCGTGAGTACTCACAAACTTTTGGCCATTGGGAGGGCGTTGTATTGTCTGCTGAAAATAAGCGCCAGTTGTGGATTCCTGAGGGGTTTGCACATGGCTTCGTGACTTTGTCTGATGATGCAGAATTTCTTTATAAAACAACCAATTATTGGGTTAAAGATTGTGAGCGTTCATTGCTTTGGAGTGATTCGTATTTAAATATCAATTGGCCTCGGGATCTGAGTTTTATTATTTCTGAAAAAGATAGGCTTGCAAACGAATGGGGCAATGCTGCGGTTTTAAAAAATAAATAATTTTAGGCTGATATGAATTACACACTTTCTATTCTCGATCAACAACGTTTTAATCTACCTACAGCAAAAGCTGTAGTAGAAACCATTGATGACTTAATGAAGCTGCTTGCGCAGTCTCGTAGTGATTTGATTGATTTACTTATCATTCGAGTGCCTACCAATTGTCTGGAAGTTGTACAACAACTCGAGACTGAAGGAGCTTTTTTAACTGATACTTTGGTCTATTTTCAAAAGAAAAAAGTCGATTCATATGAGGTTGACTTGCCTGTGGGTTATGCCGCTTTTTCTGCGTTCGAAGAGGAAGCTGAAGCGGTTGGTCTGGTCGCTGCTCAATCGTTTAAAGGCTATTTTGGGCATTATCATGCAGACCCTTATCTGGATAAAGAGGATTGCGATGCGGTTTATAGTTCATGGGCCAAAAACTCTTGTCTAAAAGGCGCGTTGGCGGATGAAGTGATTTTAATTAAGAAAGATCAAGAGATTGCTGCTTTCGCCACAATTAAAGTGAAAAATGATACTGATTTTGAGGGCGTGTTGTTTGGTGTGGCGCCCAATCATCGGGGAAAGGGCTTGCATTTGAATTTAATGCAGCTTTCGGAAAATTGGGGTAGGGCAAATAATAAAAGACGTTTGCTTACCTCGACTCAAATTACCAATGTAACCGTACAAAAAAACTGGTGTCGTGTTGGCATGGAACCTCTTAATAGTTGCTATACTTTCCACCTTTGGAATAAAAAATGATACCTTTTAACAAACCTTATCTTCATGGGCGTGAGCTTGTGTACATTGCGCAAGCAGTTGCTTCTGGAAAGATTTCTGGCGATGGTGTTTTCACGAAAAAGTGCCATGAGTTTTTTGAGCAAAAATATGCGTTTCATAAAACGCTTATGACCACTTCATGTACGGACGCTTTAGAAATGGCGGCGATTCTTTTAGACATAGAGCCGGGTGATGAAGTGATTTTACCTTCGTTCACATTTGTTTCTACGGCAAATGCATTTGTGTTGAGGGGTGCAAAATTGATTTTTGCTGATAGTTTGTGATAACCCTAACATTGACCCTGCACAAATCGAACTGTTAATTACATCTAAAACCAAGGCGATTGTCGTAGTGCATTATGCGGGTGTGGCCTGTGATATGGGTCGCATCATGGCAGTTGCTAATGCTCATGGCATTGCAGTTATTGAAGATGCGGCCCAAGCGATTGATTCGTTCTACAACGGGCTTCCATTGGGTTCAATTGGTCAATTGAGTGCATTCTCTTTCCATGAAACAAAAAATATCATTTCTGGAGAGGGCGGTCTTTTGGTGATTAATAAACCAGAATTGACTCAACGTGCTGAAATTATTCGTGAAAAAGGAACTAATCGCTCGTCTTTCTTTCGAGGCGAGGTCGACAAGTATGGTTGGGTTGATATTGGCTCGTCTTTTTTGCCTTCTGATATTATCGCGGCATATTTGTTTGCTCAATTAGAAAACATAGATGTCATACAAAACCGACGCAAGGCAATTTGGCAAGCTTACCATGATGTTTTAAGTACAGTTGCTCAAACATCGGGGCGTTTTAGTCTGCCTGTTTTGCCTATTTATGCTACAAATAATGCACATATGTTTTATTTGGTATGTGACTCTATTGAAACAAGAACATTGTTGATTGAATACTTGCGCTCAAATGGAGTTCATTCGGTTTTTCATTACTTATCCTTACATAAAAGCACATTTCATGAAGTGCAACATGATGGACGAGCTCTGGTTAATAGCGATAAATTCACAGATTGTATTTTAAGATTGCCTTTGTACTACGAGCTGTCTGATGAAGAGGTAAGTAAAGTTTCGCAACACATTATTGATTTTTTTGGCAATAAATGAGTGCAACTAAAGCTGCATTAAATATTGCCTTTGGAACTGCCGCCAAACTTTTAGGTGCCTTGGTGTGCATCAAAATAATGGCGGTATACCTCGGTCCTCAAGGTTTGGGAGTCTTAGGTAACTTCATGAGCGTCGTGAGTATGCTGACCATTCTCACTTGTGGTGCTGTGTCGTTAGGTGTCACTCGATATGTTGCTGATTTTCAACACAATCGAAACTCGTTAAGGTCTGTCTTGCAAGTGAGCAGCAGCTTAGTCGTTTTCAGCTGCTCGGTCTTGATGGTTGGTGTTTTAGTTTTTGCTGAAGAGTTATCTCTGTTGCTTTTCAATTCAGATGACTATACGAGTGCTTTGCGAATGGGTAGTTTATTTCTATTGCCCATAGGTTATGCTTCGCTTGGGCTCGCGATGCTCAATGGTTTTAGTGACACTTTTGGTTTGGCAATAGTGCAGGTCGGGGCAGCTTTATTCGGCAGTTTGGGCTTGTTTGTCGGAGTTTATTTTTGGGGCGTTCAAGGTGCTGTTCTTGGCTTGTTGTGGGTCGGTGCTTGTGTTTTGTGCTTTGTTGTTTATAGGTTGTATGGAAGTAAACGAGTCTGTGGGTTAGACTTGTTGCCGCATTTTGATAGATCCATTATTCGACTTCTGCTGCCTTACGCATTAATGATGCTAGTCACGGTGGTGTGTCAAAACTCTGCACAAATTGTAATTCGAGGTTGGATTCAGGATGCTCAAGGCTGGACCGCTGTCGGTTATTGGCAGGCAATGTCCCGAACATCTGATGCGTATCTGCAGATATTCAACGCTTTTTTAGTCGCTTATTTATTACCTCAGCTCAGTCAAC
>JBIKPB010000099.1:0-6255 GCA_044357705.1 Formosimonas sp.
GCAACGGCGATCGACATCGTATTCTTCATGCAGACGCTCGTTGACACCCTTTTGCAACTGGCTGCCCAATAAAGCCAACTCTTCGTTGCATTTGGTGCGCAAGGCCAATGCACCCAATTGGGTTTCGGCACCATACGGCAATGTAAAGCCCCAGGTTTGGGCACGCCCTGCCGCCGTGAGTTGATGGAAATACTCTTCAAAACCAGGCAACAGATCGGTTTTGGTAATGACGACATACACCGGAAAGCGGATGCCCAGCTCACTGCGCAACTCGTCCAGACGCGCGCGCATGGCGGCGATCTCGATGGCGAGGTCTTGTTTTGACGCATCCAATAAATCAGCCGCACTCAAAGTCACCAATGCGCCGTTGATCGGTGCGCGTGGGCGGTATTTGCGCAGCAAGGCCATAAAGCCTTTCCACTCGGCCGCATCGGTTGCCGCATCGCTGTCGTGCGTGACATAACGCCCCGCTGTATCGATCAGCACCGCTTCATTGGTGAACCACCAGTCGCAATTGTGCGTACCCGCCACACCTTTGACATGCGCCGCCCCCAACTGCTCAGCCAATGGGAATTTCAAGCCTGAATTAAGCAAGGCAGAGGTTTTACCGGCACCAGGTGAGCCGATCATCATATACCACGGCAACTCGTACAGGTATTGCTTGCCTTCAAACAGTCTGCGCACGCCCGATGAATTGACGCGCAGGCGCTTGAGTTGACGCAACGCGGCCTGTACCTTGCTGTCGACTTCGAGCAACTGCTCTTTGGCGACGTCGGGTTGTTCTTCGGCTTTGTCTGAACGGGGATGCAGAATCTTTTGCAACAGGTTGTCGTTGGCACGCAAAGCGAGCCACAAGCGGTACAACAGATACATCGCATAAACGAACAGCAGCACGCAGATCACCAGTACGCGCACCCAGATCGCCTCAAACGGTTTGTGCTCACCAAAACTGATCAACGGAAACGCATGCCAGATTAAAAAACACAGTGCCGTCACGCCAATCACGCTGACCGGCCAACGCAGCAGGATGAACAGGAACAGCACCAGCAACAGGATAATCG
Organism: Formosimonas sp.; assembly: GCA_044357705.1. GTDB lineage: Bacteria > Pseudomonadota > Gammaproteobacteria > Burkholderiales > Burkholderiaceae > Hydromonas. The sequence continues at coordinate 1,062 of JBIKPB010000099.1, forward strand.
TCGTGATGCGAATGCCGATCTCACCCAGCGGACGAATACCACCAAACGAGATCATCGGTCCGATAAACCAGATGGCCAATCCGACCAGTATCAAAGCGACAAAGGCCAAGGATTGTTTGGAAAACAAGAAAGAGAAAACTTGTCGGAGAAAATTCATATTGTTTGCCTATGGTTTAGCGGTTGTGTGTTGCGGTGGTAATGTAACAAAATTTGAATCAGATAATGGAGTGAAAACGGATTTAACAAACTGTGCTCTTCTAACTTTAACTAATATCAGTGTTTGAACCCGCATAAACCGAGCGATATCGACAAATACCGACATTGTTGTAACTATATTCGCCAAAGCGAGTGGGTATAACCCCAGCATTCAGTTTGGGAATAAAGCCAGAAGATGAATCATGAACGTATTGCACTAAGAACTGATGAACGAGTTTTGGAAATGCTTTAGAAAATCCTTCTGTTCCAAAATTAATATAACCTTCACTTCTACCACTGTTCATATCACCGTAAGCTTTCATTTCTTTCTTGAAATTATCTTCAGAATACTGATATGACGTAAATGTCACAAGACCATCTCCTGACGTCACGCCATAAGGTACCTCAAATTTTTCTGAGCTTGCTCGGGCAATTTTTTTCATGAATTTTTTAGCACTGCTATTGGGTTCGTTTTTGATGTTAAAACCTTTCGAACCATTAACCTCTCTATAAAAGCTATCGGATGCGTGCAACAAATACGTGGTCGTGACCGCTAAATAATAAACATCATCAGCAGTCATTTTTTTTGTAATCCCAGCAGATGCCCTATACATATTAACATTGAGGCCATCATTGACAGGCATTTGCCCGGGTTTAACAAATGTCCATTCATCCATTGCGAATTTTGGATAACAACTGCTGGCCGTGCGGCACATAAAATACCACTCCCAGTGTTTTTTGAGTTGTTCAACGGCACTTCCACTGGCGGATACATCTTTAAGATAGGCGTTGAATTGAGCAGCAAGCTGGGGTTGTATAAACCACTCAATACTCCCTTTTGGAATGTCAATAGTGAATGGTACACCTGCTTCAATCGCGGCCTTATACATATGGTGTAAAGGAACTCGTGCCAACTCGTTATAACAGCCCAAAGCACCGTCTGGATAACCACCACCAACATCCGAGTGCGCCCCCGGATAAATATACTCATCCAGCCCAGCGGGGTAATGGCCGCCTGCGTCACATGCCAAATCAACAGGGAAGCAGATCCGCGCCTCATGGCCGGCGATCAGGTGCAGACCTTTTTTGACAAACCCGCCATCAATTTTTAAAAATTGACTTCTGGCCCAATCCTGATGACCTGACATCACCGATAAACCGGTGTCCAATAAATCGGCTGCCCCCACCGATGCGACGGTATCGAATAGGCCCAAAAACTGTAGATTGATTTCAACACCGACCAATGTGAACAAGCCCGTCCCTTTATCGCTGACGCACAAGCCTTTTAACCAGGTGCAGAATGTGCGCGCCTGTGCCGCACCCCGACTAAAACCAAAGACCGATAAATTGACCCGTTTGACTTTAGGCTTATCGGTTATCACGGCCTTGACTTTAGTCAACAATACTTTAAATATCTGTTGATTGAAAAAATCTTCGTCAATGCTATCGGCTTCGCATGTCACACGAATCACGTCTTTGATGTATGCCTCATTCAAGAAGTTTTCGCTACCTGTCTCGGCCATTATAATCGAGCGCAAAACCTGACAAATCCCCCAAACAATTCGGTTTGCCCCCTTATCGGCAAACGAGCCACCTAAGCTACTACCCGCATATAGTTTGGGGTCTGCACTGCGATCAATCGGATCCAGCACTTCCGGAAATGCCGTCCCCACGCCGAATGCGTAGTATCTAAAATAGCCGTCTTTTTCTTGATTTTCCGGATAGGCCTGATACAAGCGCACCACATTCGTCGGCTTGCCTTGTTCGAGGTCTCTTTTCATGTGGTTGTCGGTACCGTCGAAGAACATACCGACACAAATCACTTTTTCACACAAGCCCGTATCGCATTGCATTTGCGCCACTCGATTATTGGCGGCTTTTTTGACTTGTGCAGGAGTTAGTTTTACGTATCCCGCACTAACAGGTAATGCACTGCCTTGAAATGCCATGAATTACTCCATCTATTTTGTTTTTTTACGATTTATCTGTGTGCAAATTGATTTTTCATAGTCACATTGCCAGTTTTGCACCGGAAAGTTTGAGAAAAAATCTATTGTACTAATCGGTATGTCGTTTACTCTTAAGGGTAGATGCCGTTCTTTAAGAAATGCATCAAACATATCTCCATCATCATACTGAAAAGTCAAAGTTAAACGCTTTTTACATTCATCCACCGTCATGGTCGTGAGATTGACATTCTCACAATAATGTTCAACATGACTGGGCTTTTTCCAACCTTTGGGCGGTTTCTCCATTGGCAAGTTCGTGCTGTCACCCTGTACCTCGACAATCCACTCACCGTTGGGCATGAAATGCGCCCGAATCTCATGCGGCTCGTCCGTATATGGCAAGACCTTGGCCTGCGCCGTATGCCAGATATCCTCGCCCCACAACCAGCCTTCATTAATACTGCCTCCTAATGGTTGAGTTGCCTCCACATTGCGCCACTTAATTGGTACCTGTAAATCCGGTGTCCATTTACGCGGCAAGTTGACGCAGCATATGCCCGCACCGCCCTCACCGTAAGCGCTGATATTGGCAGCCCATGTTCCATTAACGATAACTGTATCAATATCGCCACCCGTATGGTTGGAGACGGCAACGGAGCGCGAGATGACATCTGCACTGATCGAGTCCGTGGGCCATGTGTATATGGCGAGCAATAAAACGGTGGTGATGAGATGCGATAGAAATACCGCTGTCGGTCTGCGCATGATTTGTCCAAGAATGAGAGCTACTATTAAATTTGCTGCAAATAGATAAGAAACGACGAAAATCCAAATAAGTGAGTTGGCGTACTTTTTAAATACCGAGAAGATCAGGATGGAAACAATGCACGCTACCAATGCCGGTAAAATGTCTTCTTTGTATTTTTGAAGGGTGTCTCGATAATAAGATCGGATATTGAGCATAGTTTTTATGGGGTTTAAAGTTTAACGTGAATATAAATAATTTCTATTGTAATTTATTCAAAGCCCTGCTTACTTTCTTTGTAATCAACCAAGGCATTAATCATATATTCAAAAATATCACCTTGAGCCGTTAAACCTTTTCCCAATGCCAGTTTATGCAGTTTATTTAATTGAGCGTAACGAACACAAGCTTGTGTTTTTGGCATGAATAATAATTCAGCCATATCCAACATTCGGCTATAAATCAAATCCACCTCACCCCCCTCAACAAACTTGACATACTGCTGCTCATTGATGGTAAAAGGCTTCTGCATGATCTCTAACGCAGTCGCAGCCGGTTGATTGGCTTTAAAACGCAGCCCTTTGCTCAAATCTCCATCACGCGCAAAGCATGTCCAACGGACAACCACTGCCGCACACGCCTGGTATTGCTCATTCGTCAAACCACTCAGAATATAAGGCAAACAGCGCGCATCACCGATACGCAGATAAACGCTCAAGCCATCATCCGTATACGCATCCGCTACCCACGTCAGAAACCGTTTCAAAGTCTCCGCATCCTGATGGGTATCAATGACACTGAACATCGGCTGACCGTCAAACTGTTTCATCCACTGCACCGCACTACGTAATTGCAACGGCTCGGAAGGAATGGGCGCAATAAACAGCCCCATCTCCTCATACTGGCTCATCGGCTCTTGAGTGAACACAGCCTGCCACTTCAACAAACCGCCCTCCGACATCCTGTGTGGCGCAAACGTACCGTCGGCAACCAGCCAATGCGTGATGCCGGTTTGCTGCGCAGCATCTGCCTGCCATGCAGTGATCTGCTCAAATGTGTTGTCACTTAATGGATCTTGCAGATATTCGCTCATTATTTAACCGCCAACGCTGAGCCGCCTTGGGTGGCACGTTTCAAACAGTCTTTGCAGACAATGCTCGGCATTTCAAACGGCAACGACTTCGGCCCCGGCAAATCATGACTCGCCGCCCATGCTTTCCAGTCGCCCAGAGTCCCTTCTTCAATTCCGCCTTTATCGATGCGGATGTACGACCCGCCACCGGTCAGCAAGACTGACTTTTTCCCGACAATCTCAATATCCGCTTGCGCACTGATAAGCCGCATGACCTTCTGCGCAATGATCTCTACATTATCACTTTGCGCCTGAATCTCGATTTTACCCTTGGCCGCAAATGCCTTGATGCCGAGCGTCTGGCTGAACAGGCTGATGCCTTTGGCAACCGAGGCGATCATGCGCTTGCCGACCGACATGGACAAGTCCTGCCCCGCAGTAATCGCAGTATGCTCATTCGTCGCTATGTGGGTTGATTTTGGCGTGGCCAGTTCAATCCCTGCGGGGCTGCTCAGAACCAGATGCGGCTCTTGCAATTCGGGGAATTGGTCGCCTTTACCCTCATGTCCGGCGACTTCTTCGTTCTGCGTTTGCAGTTCGGTCTGTGCGGTTTCGTCAATCGTGCGCTCATCGGCTTTGTGGTCGATGGCCAATTGATTGAACGATTTATGCTGGCTGTGCGCGCCTCTGAGTAAACCGATGGTTTCAGTCATGTCCTTGATATGGCTTGCACCGTTGGCGCGGGCATAGGTGGTCACAAGCAGGCCTTTGCCACTGCGTACCGTCGCCCAGCCGTCCGTGCGCAACTCAACCCCTTGCCCACGGTAATCCTTGCGCCCTGCAACATCGGGAATGCGTGTGATGTAACCGAGATTGAGTTGGCTGAGTTGATGGTCGCTGGTGAGTTGGACTTGCACCTGTTTGGGTGTGTCGTCCATAATCAGATGATTGTTCTGGCTACCGTCGATCTCTTTGGACTTGAAACCACTCAAGGCGTGTTGTGTGGGCAGGTTCCACAACGGCATGTGGTCGGGATTGGTGAACCTTCCCTTGATGTACGGCATGTCGCTATCGGCATTGAGGAAGTCGACGATGACTTCTTGCCCTTTGCGCGGTAAATGCACACCACCAAAATTCGTACCTTGCCACGGGGTACTGACGCGCAACCAACACGATGAGTTTTCGTCGCTGGTACCGTAAATATCCCAGTGGAATTTGACCTTGATGCGTCCG
>JBIKPB010000101.1:0-6046 GCA_044357705.1 Formosimonas sp.
CCAAGGCTTTAATGATTTTTACGTGCCCCTGATTCACCAGTATTTAAAAGGCTTCCATTACTGGAAGCCTTTTTTATTGACGCTTTGACTTCGCCTTACAGTATACAAATAGTCAGGTTTCTGGGATTTTCAATTTTCTATAAAGCATATCCAACACCAACTGCGCAAAGCGTTTACACATTGCATCCTATTCTAATACCTGTCTGCCATTTACGATCCGCATCACATTAACTTTGCTTCTATTGCTGAAAGCGGTTGTCCTAATTGAGATTAAGACTATAATCCGGTCAGCCCTGAATTTAAACCGATTATCCATAAGGACAGACTGTGTCTAAAAAAATCATCTTCTCTGTTTTATCGATGTTGGTGCTGGTTGCCGCACTCAGCGGCTGTACCACATCAACGTTATTTGGTCGCACGGTAACGGTACCGATTTTGGACATCCCCTTTAACAGCAGTGACAACATTCACGAGTCTGATGTGGACTCAAATCGCGGTTGGTACGAAAACCGCGCGTGGCGCAAATGAGCATGGTGGTGTTTGAATGATGAAATCGGTTAAGATAATGCCCGCGTTCGATACAACACCCCGCTCTAGTTGAGTGGGGTTATTTTTGAGAAATCACCGATACTTATGACCGCTCGTCATTCACCTTGGCAATCTGCCGTTCCACGCATTAAGCGTACTCACCGACATTGGTTGACAAGCGCCGGCTCCCTAACCCAGAAGCTTAAGGCTCATAGCAGTGAATTTGCAGTGATTCGCATTCATCAAAAGCGCGCGCCGTTACAACAATCTGAGCATTTAAATTTACAGCTGCCGCGCGCGCGCCGTGTCTTGCAGCGTCAGGTTTTATTATTATGCGATGGTGTGCCTGTGGTCTTTGCACATACTGTGACTGATTTTGCGCGCGCGACCAAAGATTGGCATTTTTTTAATGCGCTGGGCAATCGCTCGTTGGGTATGACTTTGTTTGCCAATCCGCTAATTCATCGCCTGACCTTTGAATACACGCGTTTGGCAACACACGACTTTTTGTACCAATCTGCCATGGCTGCATTACATCAAGCAGGGTTTATCAGCGCCCTGCCCGTGCATCTCTGGGCACGACGCAGTGTGTTTAGCCATCGCCGTCATCCCAATAGCAGAATGATGGTAACCGAGGTTATGTTGCCCGCTGTTTATTTGCTTCATCAGATCGAAACTTGATATTTGCAGTGCGTCTGTTTAATGGAGCTTCACATGAGGCTCTGTTCGGCGGGTGATCATGCGCGCCAATGTATCCAAGGTTACTTTGGTCACTCCGTGCAACGCCAGCTCATGCTTTTTGTATAAAGACACATACATCAATTTGGCAAATAAGCCTTCAACCATCAAACTGCCCCCCACTAAACCGCCCACATCATGCGCGGCAACACAGACTCTGACGATGAAGTACCCAAAACAATGAGCAACTCCTCTTTGATGTAACGGATAAACTTGACAATCGAAAAGCCATGAAGTTTCGCAACAATGCCCAAAACGATAAAAATGAAGAACAAACAAGTTGCATAGAATGTACCCATCAGTTTACCCAACGACCAAAGCGAATCAATGCCGTATTTACCGATGGTGAATGCCATCGCACCAAATGCACCGATCGGAGCAACTTTCATCACATAGCCAATGATCACAAACAAAACATGTGAAAACTTCTCAATGAAGTCAAAAATCAATGTGCCGCGGCCGCCAAAACGATGCAAAGCAAAACCGAACATCACCGCAAACAACAATACCTGTAACATTTCGCCTTTGGCAAATGCATCAACAATCGTGCTTGGAATGATATTTAAAAAGAAATCGGTAGTAGAACCCAGGCCTGTTTTGGCATAACCCTCAACCGTTTTCATACTTTTAGCATCGGTCGCTAAAGCCGCAGGGTCGACATTCATCCCGACCCCCGGCTGAAAAACATTAACAATGATTAAACCGACAATCAATGCCACAGTACTCATGATTTCAAAATACAGTAAAGCGTAACCGCCTGTTTTACCGACTTTTTTCATGTCTTCCATACCCGCAATACCCACCACAACGGTACAGAAGATAATCGGTGCAATCATCATTTTGATGAGTTTAATAAACCCATCGCCCAAAGGTTTCATTTGTTCACCCGTGTAAGGGGCAAAATGTCCTACTAAAACACCAATGATAATTGCTACAATCACCTGAAAATACAAGCTTTTGTAAAGCGGCTCTTTTTGATTTGTCATTACATGCGCCATACGTGTATCCATCCTAGAAATACTGCGTTTATATCAATTTACCGCTTTACTTATGGTTATCGCGGCACTTATGGTTTTTAACCTGCCCTATGATTTGAACATTTCTGCCAATATTTGAACATTCCTGCCAATTTATTACGCGAAGCTTACAAACTTCTTACAACTCCCAGACTTTCCTATCTGACACGCTTTTTGACTTAAATCAGCGATTTTTACAGTACAATAGTCGGTCATTTCACCAAGGTACCGCATGAATACCGAGAATACAGAGCCCTCGACCTCTCTAGCCGATAATCCAATCGACTTCGTCCGTTGGTTGCGCGATGTCGCCCCCTATGTGCATACCTTTCGCGACAAAACCTTTGTCATCGCATTTGATGGTGAATTGGTTGAGCAAGGTCACTTGGAAGACTTGGCATACGACGTGAGCCTTTTACGCGCCATGGGCATGCGCATCGTGCTCGTACACGGTGCCCGACCGCAGATTGAACGTCAGCTCGCGCTGCGCGACAAAAGCAGCGAGTTTATCAACGGTGTGCGCATTACCTCATCGGCCGCATTAAACTCCGTCAAGGAAGCCTGCGGCGCGCTGCGTTTATCGATTGAGGCTGCTTTTAGCCAAGGTTTACCCAATACGCCCATGGCAGGGTCTGACATCAACGTGGTTTCGGGCAACTTTGTCACCGCCAAGCCGATCGGTGTGCTCAATGGTGTAGATTTTCAACACACGGGCGAAGTCCGTAAAGTCGCACACGACGATATCATTAAACAATTGGCGATGGGTAATGTGGTTTTGCTCTCGCCGCTTGGATTTTCGCCAACAGGTGAAGCGTTTAACCTGACCAATACCGAAGTCGCCTCCAGCGTCGCTGCTGCCCTTAAAGCCGACAAATTGATCATGTTGTCCGACCAAGATGTATTGGCCGAAGACGGCTCATGGATTTCTGAACTGGATGCCGCACAAGGTCGTCAATATGCCGAAGCATTGGCGTTAGATCATCCATTGCGTCCATGGATTTTGGCCGGTTGCTACGCGGTTGAACGTGGCGTGCCACGCGCGCACATCATTCCAAGTGATTTGGATGGCTCATTGCTGCTTGAGTTGTTCCGTCATGACGGTGTCGGCACGATGATTACCAAAAACCTGCTCGAAATCATCCGTCCTGCCAAAATCGACGACTTGGGCGGTATTTTGCAACTGATTGCCCCGCTCGAGCAAAACGGCACGCTGGTTCCTCGCGGTCGCGAGAAACTCGAAGCTGAATTAGCATTATTCAGCGTCGTCGAGCACGACAACTATATATTAGGCTGTGCAGCGCTTTATCCTTTTGTCGAAGAAAAGATGGCCGAAATGGCATGCTTTTCAATCGACGCGTCCATGCAAGGTGCCGGATTGGGTACACGCATTCTGAATCACATGGAACAACGCGCCAAAACTGCCGGTTTGACTCATTTATTCGTCCTCACCACACGTGCCGCACACTGGTTTCTCAAAAACGGCTTTGTCGCCGGTGACGTCGATGATTTACCCGACAATAAAAAACAAATGTACAACTGGCAACGCCGCTCACAAATTTTTATCAAAAAACTGTCTTAAGAAAATCTGTAATCCTCTCGTTTTCAACTGACACAACCAGCATTGAATTAAAATTTATTGAGATCTAATATTTGAATTTTCTTTAAATTTTGTCAGGGTTTCCCTGAGAAAATTTGTAACCCAACCCACAAAAAAAGTAGGTTTTCACTTTTTTTGTATCAATTTTAAGGATTATCCATGACCCGTACCATTAATTGCGTCCGTTTACATACCGAAGCCGAAGGCTTGGACTTTGCCCCGATTCCAGGTGCACTCGGTCAACGTGTATTTGAAAACGTCTCCAAAGACGGCTGGGCACAATGGCTCAAACACCAAACCATGTTAATCAACGAAAACCGCCTGTCCATGCTTGACCCACGTGCACGTCAATATTTGCTCAAACAATGTGAAGCCTTCTTCTTTGGCGACGGTGGCGATGCCGCAACCGGCTACGTACCGCCAACCGAATAACCGTAATACATTGCAAATCAAGGGCTTAACTTGACATCTTCAAGCGAAGCCCTTACAATGCGTGCTGCTTCTAATTCGGGCTCAAGGTTTCCTATACTAATAATGAATCCTCTCCTAGCGCCCCATGCTGTGTTTTGCTTCATTTTGAAGCACACCGCTTGCATATAAAAAGGATGTTTATGCTGTCTCAAAATTTATTCAAACGCACTGCCCGCGCCCTCTTGGTCGTGGTTACAGGTGCATCGCTGACATTGGGTACGAGTTCTGCGATGGCCGATGATTCATTTTCACAAAAGCTCCTTGGCCGCGCCATGGACTTGGTCGGTGTTAAATACCGTTTCGGCGGCACCTCACCCACCACTGGCCTCGATTGCAGCGGCTATGTTCAATACGTCTTCAAAAATGCTGTTGGTGTCGCTTTACCACGCGTGGCTTCGGCTCAAAGCCAAGTCGGTGAGAAAATCGCTAATTCAAGCGATATGCGCCCAGGCGACATGGTGTTTTTCAATACACGCGGTTTTTCATTTTCGCATGTCGGCATTTATGTCGGTAACGGTATGTTTGTCCACTCACCTCGCTCAGGCGCATCGGTTCGAGTTGAATCCATGGAGATTCCTTACTGGAAATCTAAATTCAACGGCGCACGACGCGTTCAAGGCACAGGATTTAACGCCAACAGCGTCAGCGGTAATGCACCACGCGGTATGTAAAAACTGATCCGAAAAAGTACAACCTACTTTTTTCGGGAAATAGAAATTTTGAGTGGGAAAACCACACACAATTTAGTTAAACTCAGTAAAAGCGAATGCACCAAAAAAAACCAGCCCTCCGGCTGGTTTTTCATTTACCATTTCACGATGAACACAATCAAAGCCCAAACCTTCGGCGGTCAGATTTTAAGCGCTCAGTTGCTCGGCAAGGAATTATTTTACAGCCCCAGTCAAATCATTCCGCCACCAACTCCCACGCGCGGTGGAATCCCCGTTTTGTTTCCCCAATTCAATGATCGCGGTCCGCTGACCAAACACGGCTTCGCTCGTACGCAAGAATGGCAAGTTTTTTCAATGCTCGAGGGTTGCGTTTCGACCAGTCTTTTATTGACCGAACAACCCAATTGGCCGCACCGAGCGCAACTAAAGATCGATGCCAGTATCGAAGATGAGCATCTTGATGTTCATCTTGAAATCCGCAATGTGGGTGACTCGGATTTTGAATGGACAGGCGGTTTACATCCTTACTTTCTGGTCGGCGATGTGACACAAACGCGTGTAGATGGTTTGAATCTAAATCTGTCCGAACAAGACTTATGGAACACTGAATTCACCACAAGCTATCCGATTACCAATAGCATAGAACTCCATTCGCCCAACATCAATGTACGCATTGAACAAAAAGGCTTTGACAGCTGGATGGTTTGGAATCCAAGCGCTCAACATACGTTTAAAGACATCCCCCATGAAGATTGGCGAAAGTTTGTGTGTGTCGAACCGGTGTGCTTAAAGCCAACCTTGATCAAAGCCGGTGCAGAATGGTTTGGCTCGATGAAAATCACGTTGCTTTAAAAGTCAAAGCGGCTAAAATCCAAATAAAAAGCAGCAATCTAATTAACTTTAAGTTAAAGTTTTATTCTTGAATAAAACTTTCATTATATAAATAAGCCAAGGGAGGCGCATAGTGCTAAAGAATCTTTGTCCTGTTCTGTTGTTCATCTTAATAATGCCGTTCATCACAGGGT
>JBIKPB010000249.1:0-2778 GCA_044357705.1 Formosimonas sp.
TCAAAAGTCTGGCTGCTGCACCCAAGCCCCTGCCTACTGCGCAAGAGTCTTCAGATACCAACTAATTAACTGATAGAGGATAACATGGCTAAAAACCAAACAGAATCAGCAACGCTCGACACGCAAGTAGTCGAAGAGTCCGCTTTCGGTGCCTTACTGAACAAAGAGTTTAAACCCAAAACCGAACAGGCGCGTGAAGCGGTTGAGTTGGCGGTTAAAACTTTGGCTGAGCAGGCATTGAGCAACTCGGTTACGATGAGTGACGACTCATACCGGACCATCAGCGCGATTATCGGTGAAATCGACCGTAAATTGTCTGAGCAAATCAACCTGATCATCCATCACGAGCAGTTTCAGGCGCTTGAAAACGGCTGGCGTGGCTTGCACTACTTAGTCAACAACACCGAGACCGACGAAAAACTCAAAATCCGTTTTATGGATGTGTCTAAAAACGAATTGCGTCGCAACCTCAAGCGCTTTAAAGGTGTGGGTTGGGATCAAAGCCCGTTGTTCAAATCGATTTATGAGTCTGAATACGGTCAATTGGGTGGTGAACCCTACGGCTGTATGGTTGCCGACTATTTCTTCGATCACACACCGCCTGATGTGGAAATGTTGCAGTCAATCAGTAAAGTCGCTGCTGCGGCACACACACCGTTTATCTCCGGCGCATCGCCTGCGGTCATGCAAATGGACTCATGGCAAGAGTTGGCCAATCCGCGCGATTTGACCAAAATCTTCCAAAACACCGAATATGCCCCTTGGCACTCTTTGCGTCAATCAGATGATTCGCGCTATATCGGTTTGGCTATGCCACGCTTTCTCGGTCGTTTGCCGTATGGCGTTAAAACCAATCCGGTCGACGAATTCGATTTTGAAGAAACCACCGACGGCTCGGATCACACCAAATACAACTGGATCAACGCAGCGTATGCGATGGCGGTCAACATCAACCGTTCATTCAAATACTACGGCTGGTGTACCTCAATCCGTGGAGTTGAAAGTGGTGGCGTGGTTGAAAACCTGCCTTGTCACACATTCCCGACCGATGACGGCGGCGTCGATATGAAATGCCCGACTGAAATCGCGATCAGCGACCGTCGTGAAGCCGAGTTGTCTAAAAATGGTTTCATTCCGTTGTTGCACCGTAAAAATACCGACTACGCAGCATTCATCGGCGCACAGTCTTTGCAAAAACCGGCTGAGTATTACGATGCTGACGCAACCGCAAATGCCAACCTGTCGGCTCGTTTGCCGTACCTGTTTGCCTGCTCACGTTTTGCGCATTACCTCAAATGTATCGTGCGCGACAAGATTGGTTCATTCAAAGAGCGTGATGAAGTACAGACATGGCTCAATGAATGGATTATGAACTACGTCGATGCTGATCCGGCCAACTCGACTCAAGAAACCAAAGCACGCCGTCCATTGGCCGCAGCTGAAGTAATGGTGGAAGAGGTTGAAGGCAATCCCGGCTTTTACAGTGCGAAGTTTTTCTTACGCCCTCATTTCCAATTAGAGGGTTTAACAGTGTCTTTGCGGTTGGTAACTAAATTGCCATCCGTGAAACAAGCAGCAGCATAAGCGGCAGAAGCAGCGTCCAAGCTGCCTCAGTCGCCTAAATCAACAAGATAGAGAGGATTTACAAAATGGCACAAGATATTTTCTTAAAAATCGGTGGTATCGATGGTGAATCGGCTGACGACAAGCATAAGAACGAAGTCGATGTCCTGACCTATTCATGGATCATGGAACAGCAATCGACCATGAATGCCGGCGGTGGCGGTGGTTCAGGCAAGGCGACCGTACATGACCTCGAATTCACCCACTTCTACGACAAAGCATCTGTCAATTTGGCCAAATACTGCTTGACTGGTAAGCATATCCCTGAATGTAAATTGACAGTCCGTAAAGCTGGCGGTACGCCGCTTGAGTACTTGGTCGTGACGATGTCTGACGTGATCGTGACTTATGTCGGTCAATCGGCTGATGCCAAAGACGAAGTCAAAGTCGTGGAAAAAGTCCGCTTGTCATTCGCTAAAGTCAAACTCGAATACAAAGTTCAAAACGCACAAGGTGGTGGTGCGGGTGCCGTAACTGCAACATACGACATTAAATTGAACAAAGATTCTTGATTGACCGTTAAAAAATAGGGGAGATGACATGCGTAGACTTTTGAGTCGAATCGGTATGATTGTATGGACTGTTACTGCCTTAGGCTGCGCATCGTCATCACAACCTAAATCCAAAGAATTAGAAAAGCTGGACATCACCCTGGCCGCACAGCCGGGAATGAACAAAGATGAGCAGGGGCGCGCAGCGCCTTTGCTGATCAAGGTTTATGAACTCAAATCTGAAGCGGCATTTGAAGCGGCCGATTTTTTTGATTTGCAAAAAAACGATAAAAACGTATTGCAGCAGGATCTGGTGGTCAAAGATGAATTCATCCTGCGTCCTGGCGATACACAACGAATTTTCAGAAAAACCATGCCGGACACCAAGGTACTCGGACTGATTGCCGAGTTTCGGGACTTACCCCGTTCTGTCTGGCGGGTGACATATAAATTACCCCCTGCACCCGAAGTAGCTTGGTATCGCTCCGTGTTACCGAGCAAAAAAGCCAAGTTACGGGTGGAATATGATGACAACGCCATCCGGGTGGTTGAAATTAATGTAAGCAAATAATTGAAGTGTGATTGAGAGAGGTTTTTCCATGGGTTGGTACAATAAAATAGTGTGGACTGAGGGTCTGTTCATTTCCCCTCAACATTTACAGCA
>JBIKPB010000185.1:0-3740 GCA_044357705.1 Formosimonas sp.
TGGAAGATGTCAGTTGCACACAGAAAGAAATTGATTTGTTATTGCAGCTCAAAAAAGATTACAACAATGTTGGTCTTGCATTACAAGCGTATTTGAAACGCACTTATGAAGACCTCACGCCACTACTGGCAAACAATATCAATCTACGTTTGTGTAAAGGCATTTATCGTGAGGACACGTCATATTTGGTGGCAAATGCCTCACTTAACCGCACCGCGATCAACCCACATTTTATCGAGCATGCCGAACGCATTTTTAAAAATGGTACTTATCTCGCCCTCGCCACGCACGACGAGACATTAATCCGTCAATTAAACGATTTGATTCAAAGCCTTGAACTAGAACCGAACCAGTATGAATTCCAAATGCTGCTCGGCGTATGCGAATCTTTACGCAACCGATTAAAAGCGGATGGTCATAAAGTGCGCATTTACGTGCCTTACGGCAAGGAATGGTATGGTTACAGTATGCGCCGTCTTAAAGAAAATCCACAAATGGCGGGTTATATATTTAAAGCTATATTTTCTCGAACAGAATTGTTGGCCTAAATCCACTCATGTTTTCACTCGCAACCGACGAACAACTTAAAATTGACTGGCAAGCGCCATGGTTGGCGCATTTGCCTACTGCCGCTTATGACGCGGCACACGCTCAGGATTTAAAGATCACCTTAAATGCTCACGTTGCCGATTTAAGTTCGGGCTCAGGATGCGCATTGCACTTCATCGCCCAAGAGGCACTCCCCGTAAATGTCGCCTACGAAACACATATCTTCAACACAGGTGGCGTCCCGACACGGCTCAATTTACACGATTTTTTCAACGCCGCAATTTGGCTGATCTTTCCCCGTACCAAGGCGGTTTTGAATGCCCGTCAAGCCGAGCAAATTGAGAGGCTTGGCGTACAACATGGGCGTGGAGTGGCACGCGATGCCTTGACCCTATTTGATGAAAACGCAGCAATTTTGGTGACATGTGCGCCCAGTTTGGCACACGCATTGCGCGAATTTGACTGGCACAACACATTTGTGAGCACGCGTTCGCTGTGGGACTCACCACTTAAACCACGCACTGATGCAAAAGCAGCGTTATATCCGTTCGGTCATGCACTTTTGGAAAAACTCACTGAGCCTTACAAAGCAATTTGCGCGCATACTTGGGTGGTCAATGTGACGAGCGATTGGTTTGGGCTGCCATTGGCTGAGCGATTGGCGGATTTAGACGTGCAGCTGGCACAACAATTGAAACACATCGAGTTGAATCCACGTGATTTCTGCCCCCTGCCCATACTCGGCGTGCCGCATTTTTGGGCAGACAATCACGACGAATCGTTCTACAATGACGCGCGCGTATTTCGCAGCGGACGAACCCGTTTACAATCAAAAGATCAGTAAGATCAACAACGCTGCGCACGTCTATTTTTTCGGAATGATGCATAGCAAACATCCATTTATTTTGATTGGATGTAAATTTTGTCAACGCTTGACTGACAAAATTGAGAACCCGACCCACATAATAAATAGATGTTTACTGTGAACATCTTTGCACAATAGAGGAATCACAATGGCTGTCAATTTTCCCACCATCACCGCCGACGCACTCCACCCCGTCGCCGGTGTGCAACTCGGCTTCACCCAAGCGGGCATCCGCAAAGCCGACAAAAAAGATCTGTTGGTGATCCGTTTGGCAGAAGGTGCAACGGTTTCAGGGGTATTTACGACCAATGCATTTTGTGCAGCGCCGGTCACGATTTGTAAACAACATTTGGCGGCTCAAGCAGGCATTCGCGCATTGGTTATCAATACGGGGTTCGCCAATGCAGGCACGGGTGAACTAGGGATGCTCAACGCACAAGCAACCTGTGCACACTTGGCAGAACAACTCGGCATTCAAACCAATCAAGTCTTACCGTTCTCGACGGGCGTGATTTTGGAACATTTGCCGATGGAAAAACTGCTTGCCGGAGTCGCTCCTGCAATCGCCAATTTGCTTGAGGACAATTGGTACAACGCCGCGCAAGCGATTATGACGACCGACACTTTACCCAAAGCCGTATCGAAGCAAATCGAGATTCAAGGTAAAGCCATCACGTTGACCGGTATCTCTAAAGGTGCCGGTATGATCAAGCCCAACATGGCAACCATGCTTGGTTATGTCGCCAGCGACATCAGAATTGCACAAGATCATTTGGATGCCTTAACCCGTGAAGTCGCCGATCACTCGTTCAACAGCATCACCATTGATGGCGATACCTCGACCAACGATTCGTTCATCGTCATGGCTTCAGGTACGAGCGGCGTTACCGTCACGCCACACACGCCAGACTTTGAATTATTCGCGACCGCATTACAAACCGTCGCCACCGAATTGGCACAATTGATCATCCGCGATGGTGAAGGCGCGACCAAATTCATGAGTATTGTGGTCGAACAGGCCAAAGATCGCGACGAAGCACGCCAAATCGCCTACAGTATTGCCCAGTCGCCCTTGGTCAAAACCGCGTTTTACGCCAGCGACCCAAACCTCGGCCGCATCCTCGCCGCCATCGGTTACGCTGGTGTTAAAGACCTCGACGTCAATGCCATTGACTTGTATTTGGACAACGTGCATGTCGCGACCCAAGGTGGCCGACATCCCAATTACACTGAGAAGCAAGGTCAAGCGGTCATGAACCAAGCAGAAATCGCCGTGCGCGTGCGGCTCAATCGGGGCGAAGCAGCAGCAACCGTATGGACCTGTGATTTTTCGCATGAATATGTCAGCATCAACGCCGACTATCGGAGTTAAGCGCAGGAGAATCAGCACTTTGCCGCTGATGAATCATGCGTTTTGATGGTGTGATCGCTGGTGCCTGATATGGGTCGTGCGCCAGTTTTTCGATCACTCTGCAAATATCTATAAAAAACAACAAAAATTACACCGGAAAAATACAGAGCGTTACAAATTGCACAAAATATGCAGTTTATTTTAAGACGCCGCCAAACGAATCTATGATTCATGCTGGTTTTAGATTGCTCAAGACTCAAGCCACATCCGTTTTTATCATCCCAGGGAGGACTTATGAACGCACGACACTTCGGCGAACTCATCGGCTACACGCTCAGCCAAACACTCATTTTTGCACTCATTATTGGTGCGGTGGTTTATTTCGCCCGACGCAGAGCACACGGTTTTGTTAAAACCGTACTGAGCTGGAAAGTTTGGCTGCCCGCACTCCTCATCGTCGGTCTCATCAATCTACCCAAAATTCGTGCGATCAGCGACCCAGCCCGCACAAGCGAGCCCTATTCAGCCGCACAAATAAAAGCCATTAAAGCTGGCTGTGTCGAAACAGCCAGTAAAAAAGGACAACCCACCGAGAAAGTTGATGCGTACTGCGACTGCTCTGTGAACGAAATCAAACAGGCTTATCCCAACTATCAAGAAGCCGATGCAGCCCTATCAACTGCCCAAGGCGTACCCGAACAACTCAAGCCTAAAATGCAGGCGTGTGCACAAAAAGTCTTTGCGGCTGCAAGCGCACCGGCAATTGAAGCGACCGAATCAACCGCCACAAATAACACCGCTCAATGGCGCCCAGAAGAACAAGCCAAATACACGGACACTTGCGTGACATCGTTCAAAGCCAAGGGTGCAAATGATTCAGCAGCCAATGCCGCTTGTCATTGCGTCGCCGCTGAAGCACAAAAAATCTACCCCACTTACAGTGCACTGGAACAGGCTTATGTCGAAGCCAAAGGC
>JBIKPB010000103.1:0-5842 GCA_044357705.1 Formosimonas sp.
ACCCGCCGCGCGCGCGTCGGTTGAGTTGGTGTTTGACAATAATGAAGGCCGTGCCGCCGGACAATGGAGTCAATACGCCGAAATCTCGGTGCGTCGTGTGTTGACGCGCGATGGTGGTTCAAGCTATTTCATCAATAATCAAGCCGTGCGTCGCCGTGATGTGCAGGATATTTTCATGGGTACGGGTTTGGGGCCACGTGCTTATGCGATCATCGGGCAGGGTATGATTGCACGCATCATTGAAGCAAAACCGGAAGAGTTGCGCGTGTTTTTGGAAGAGGCCGCTGGTGTCTCGAAATACAAAGAACGCCGCCGCGAAACCGAAAACCGCTTGAATGACACGCGCGAAAACTTGACCCGTCTTGAAGACATCATGCGTGAGTTGAACGGCCAGGTTGAGCGCTTGGAAGCGCAAGCCGTGGTTGCGCAAGAGTATCGTGATTTACAGGCAGCCGCACAAGACAAACTGCATTTCTTGTGGTTGCTCCGTTTGGATGAAGCGTTGGCCGAGCAAAACAAAATTACTGCAAAAATCAACCAAGCGCAAAACCAGTTGGAAGAGCAAATCGCCAAACTGCGTCATGCTGAATCCGAGCTGGAGCAAAAACGCGCCTTGCATTATGAATTATCCGACGCCGTACACACTGCACAAGCCGCACTGTACGAAGCGAATACCGAAGTCAGCCGTTTTGAAGCGGAAATCAAATACATCTTAGATGGTCGTGCGCGCGTACAGGCGCAGATCGAACAAACCAAAACCCAACTCAATCAGTGGCAAGATCGCGCGCAACAACTGAATGACGACGCACAAAACTTAGCCGCTGAGAAAGAGGAAGCGAGCGAGCAGCAAGCCGTACAGCAAGAGCAATTGGCAATGGCTTCTGAGGGGGTTCCCGCATTGGAAATGCAACATCGCGAAGCTTTACAAGCCATGCAGGCAAGTCATGCCAGTTATGTGCAGGTCGAGCAAAAAGTCGCGCGTGCGGCCGATGAGCAGCGTAATGCTGATCGTCAATTGGGTGCATTGACCATGCGTCGTGAGCGTCTCAATATGGAGAAAGTCGCACCGGGCAATGCCGATGCGCGCGAACTCAACCAACTCGAATTTCAATTGTCGGATGAGCAAGCGCGTGCCGAAGCGGCGCAAGCGGCGTTGTTTGAGGTTGAAGAAAAACTACCCACCGCACAAAGCGCTCTGCAAAGTGCGCGTGATGCAGCCGCAGCCGAGCAATCGCGCATCGCGCAACTCAATGCCCGCTTTGAGGCGCTGACGCAACTGCAAGAAAAAGTACAAAGCCAAGGTCAATTGACACCGTGGTTGGAAAAGCACAACCTCGCGACACGCCAACGCTTATGGCAAAAAGTGCATATTGAAGCGGGTTGGGAAAGCGCGTTGGAAGCAGTTTTGGCCGAGCGCATGGGTGCGTTGGAATTGAGTCGCATTGATTGGGTGAAAAACTTTTTCAACGACGCGCCGCCGTCACGTTTGAGTTTTTATGCCGCCCCTACCGGTGCGGTTGCGCAAAATAACGTCGCCGGTTTGACACCGCTGATGCAAATGGTCAAGGTGCATGATGCAACTTTGCAAAGCGTTTTGCCGCAATGGTTGGCGCAGGTTTATGTCGCTGATACATTGGAAGCGGCGTATGCCGTTCGTGAGCAATTGCCCGACAATGGGGTACTGGTGACGCCACAAGGTCACCAATTGGGTCGTCACAGCATTCGTTTTTATGTGGCTGATTCAGAGCAGGCCGGTATGCTGGCACGCGCGCAGGAGATTGAAAACATTCAAGTTCAATTGCGGGCGCAAGATATGTTAGCCGATGAAGCGGGTGACGAGTTATTGCGCTTGCAACATCAGGTTGATCAATTGACGCAACAACAAACCAGCGCGCGCGCTACTGTTCAATCGACCACAGCGCGTTTGCATGAGCTGCAAATGCAGGTGCAAAAAGTCCGTTTGGCGAGTGAACAATTGATGGCACGTCATGCGCAGATCGACGATGAGCTGGCGGAGATCGCGATGCACGAGGAAGAGTTACTCGCGCAAAAACAAGAAGCGCAGGCTTTGTTTGATGAGGGTGATGCCAATCTTATGGCGCAACAAGAGTTGCATCAACGGGCGCAAGAGGCTTACGATGCACTCGATAAAAAATTGTCCGATGAGCGCAATGCCTTGCGTGACATCGAAAACCAGATGCGCGACGCGACCTATCGCGTACAGAATTTGACCCAGCGCATCAGCGACATTGAGTACAACCAGCAATCGTGCGCACAACAAATTGAGTTCCTCAATAATGCGCACGAAGAGCATCTGGTGCAGCTTGAAGAATTTGCTGATGTGGCGAGTAACGATGGTTTGCAACAGGCTTTGGCATTGCGTGTGGAGCGCGAAGATGCGTTGGCTCAAGCCCGTACGCGTGCCGATGCCTTGACATTTGAGTTGCGCGAAGCAGATGAGATGCGCCTGACGGTCGAGCGTGGTTTGGAGCCGCAACGTGAAGCGATCATGCAATTGCAACTCGCAGAACAAGCGGCACGCTTGAATCAAGAACAATTCGCCGAGCAACTCAAAGAGGCCGAAGTGGACTTGGTTGCATTGCGCATTAAGCTTGCTGAGACGATGAGTGATGGTGCGAAAGCCTCAGCGTTGCAAGGAGAGATTACGCGTTTGAACAATCAAATCAATGCATTGGGTGCTGTGAATTTGGCGGCACTTGATGAATTGAACGTCGCCACTGAGCGCCAAGGATTTTTGAACGCGCAATCGAATGATTTGGTCGAAGCGATGACCACGCTTGAAGATGCGATTCGTAAAATTGATAAAGAGTCGGGTGATCTGTTGCAAGGAACATTTGATGCGGTGAATAAAAACTTCGGCGAGTTATTCCCTGAGTTGTTTGGTGGTGGTGATGCTAAGCTGGTCATGACTGGAGAGGATATTCTCGATTCGGGTATGCAGGTGATGGCGCATCCGCCGGGTAAACGCAACTCCACCATTCATTTGTTGTCGGGTGGTGAGAAAGCATTGACGGCGACGGCTTTGGTGTTTGCGTTGTTCCGCTTGAATCCTGCCCCGTTCTGTTTGCTCGATGAAGTCGACGCGCCGTTGGATGACGCGAATACCGAACGTTTTGCCAATCTGGTTAAAAAGATGTCGGATCAGACACAATTTTTATTCATCTCGCACAATAAGATCACGATGGAAATGGCCAACCAACTTGTTGGTGTGACGATGCAAGAGCAGGGTGTGTCGCGCGTGGTCGCGGTGGATATGGAATCAGCATTAGAGATGGCGGGATTGTAATGAGTGAGTTTGAGTTTTCGACGTTGGGTATGTTGGCATTTTTGCTGGTCGCATTAGGCAGTTACAGCTATTGGCAGGTCTATCGCGCCAAGCGCGCGCAGCGCAAGCGTGATGCGATTTTTGAGCCGAGTGTTTTGGTGCATGACGAATATGATGCAACGCTGACTGAGCCGGTTGAGCCCAAGTTAATCACACCACCACCGTCACCCGCCAAACCGCAGTGGGCACAAACAGCTAAACCACTGCCTTGGCAGAGTGAGCGTACGCCTGTATCTGTGCGCGCATCGGTTATGACGGAGCGTCTCGAGCCTGCACCTTCTTCGGAACAAAAAATTACGTTTTATGTCGATGAGAGTAAGCCAGAGATTGAAGCGATTACTGCTTCTGATGTCCAACAAATTGAAGTTTTGCCGATTGAGTCGATGGTGGTGGAAACGTCACCAGAGATTTCGTTGGATCAAGTTTCGACTGAGCCGGAGTGGGCACAAGCGTCGGTTACTTCATCTGATTTATCAGAATCGAATGATAGGGGGGTGAAGGCCTCTGAATCTAATGAGTTTGCGGATGTGCAGTTTTTTAGTCAACAAGATGAGTCGGAGCATGCTGCACTGACCGTGTTTGACCCGCTGATGCGTTTTGCCACATGGATGGATGCTGCGCAGCCGGCTCCGATTCAAAGCATTGACGGTGTTGTGGATGTCACGCTGTCACAACCCAAGTTGATGACGGACATCGAGCGCGCTTTGTATGATTTGCGCTTGAACACTGATTTACCGCTGCGTTTGTTAGGGCGTCGTGCTGGACATGAAATCGGAGCGTGGACGACTTTGGAACCTGGCGTTTTGTACAGCGGTTTGCGTTTGACATTGCAGTTGGCTAATAAGGCGGTCTACGCCGATGCGGCTTTGATTCAAGAATGGTTTGTCTTGACGCAAAAATTCGTCAAGCGTTTGGCTGCAACGGTACAGGCTTGGCCAGACCCAGATGCATTGGCGAGCTATGCGGTTTATTTGCATGATTTAGCGCAACATTTGACCGCGCCTGTTATTGTGCAATTACATAAGCCGACGGGTTTGTGGCCAGCTTATGAGGTTCATCAGCACATGACACAGTGGGGCATATCACTCAGTGAGCAGGGGCAATATTTGGCACGGGCTGAAGGGGGTAAGGTTTTGTACAGCGTGCTTAACGACATCAATAATCCACACGCACAGGATTTTTCCAAAGATGCATTGCCGAGCATGCATGCCAATACATTGTCATTTTGTCTTGATTTGGCGTGTACGGATGTTGTTCATCAGCCCAGTTTGCGTTTATGGCATGACATGCATCACATTGCTCAGGGCTTGCAAGCACAGTGGTGTAATGCGCAATGTGTGGTTTTGGATGTGCCGGCCTTGATGAATCATGCCGAGGTACAGATCAGTGCCTATTATGAGCAGCTGAGTTATTTGAACATTCCCGCAGGTTCGATGTTGTTGCGACGCTTGTTGCGCGGATGATTAGGCATGATAAAAAAAGCCCCGAATGAGGGCTTTTTTTATGAGCTGATTTATTTCGGTTTTAGAACGGCAACACCTCGTGGCCTAGATAGGTATTTTTGCCCGACCTTTTGAATATCTGCCCCGCTTAATTCATTCAAGCGTTGTGTTTCCAGCAAAATATCTTGCGGCTCAATACCGATTTTTAAGGCATTTTGCAATGCGCCAACCCAATACGGATTGGTTTTAAGCTGTTCTTGTAAAGCCACTTGCGCAGACTTTTTAAACTTGTCGACATCAAGCACATCAGGCCCATTTTGTATCAAAGTGTCCAGTTCACGCTGGGCACTTTTGACCAACGCATCGACTTTGTCCGGTGCGCAAGGAAAGGTGATGACAAAATTATAACTACCGTAGGGGCGAGCACTCATTTCACCCGAGGCATTAATGGTGTAAACGCCGCCTTCATCTTCGCGCAAATGCTCAGTCAGTTTGATGGTCAAAATTTCACCCAATGCACGTAAAGCTAAGGCTTCTTTCGGGTTGTAAATGGTTTCACCTTCGACGGCAATATAAACCATGCTGAGTTTTTCTTTTCCTTTTTTGATCTCAATTTTTTGGGTGTTGAAATCGGTACGATAGCCATGGTCTTTGTACTTGAGCTTTTCATTGGGGTTGCTCGGCAGGCTGGCAATATAGGTTTCGACCAAAGGTTTGAATTGCGCCTCATCGATTTTACCGACGAAGGTGAACTGCATGCCGTTGGCGTTTTGATAGCTTTTTTGAAAGTTTTGAAAAGCAAGGTCGTAATCCATTTTTTGCCACTCATTGAGTGATGGATAGTTTCCAGTAAAGCGCGGGTTACTGTGATTGATTCGACGCATCAGTTCATTTCCAAATACGCTCATGCGATCGCGCTCCAAGTTTTGCGTTTCTGAAACCACTCGCTGTTTGTATCGGTTGTATGCTGCAAGATCTCGGTTGGTGCCAGTGAGGTTACTGTAGATCAATTGAAACGCAGTTTCAGCATCTTTGGGTGCAAATTGGCCGGACA
>JBIKPB010000104.1:0-5769 GCA_044357705.1 Formosimonas sp.
AGGTCTTTTCATGGCAACTTTCGATTTGGTGATTGAAGTCAACCATGTGATGCCTCACTTGGCCTTTTTCAATCTGCGAAAATTGCTATTCGTACTTTAATTCACCAAATATTGAAACGATTACCCTTCTGTCCTTAGTACCTGAGAGATTGAGTAGCTTGCAAAAAAACAGATGAATGTTTTTTTGCTTGAGGTGAATGAATTGTCAAGCGCTGTTGTTGATTGAGTCAATAACACCACGAAAACCTACCATTCACACGCGCTACGCCCCTTCGGTGGATTGTTTGAACCTCAACAACCGCTCTCCAGAAATCGGCTCGAATCGAGCCATCTGCACGTCCTTTTGCCTAAGCGTTTATGGATTACCCCTTCGGCGCTCGACAATGCGTAAACCTCTCCGCACGGATGCGTTAATGTACGGGGTTTGAGGGGGTTTGTCAAATTCACAGGTATGAAAATTTTGCGCGGATGGATGAATATTTTTCACGCTGATTGATGCCAAATTTTCGCCAACCAGCACGATGCTAATGACTTGATGGGTCGTGATTGGGAATCTTGAATCCGAATTGAGATTTAGCTTTTGGTCGACAATGACTGAGCATCATCAAATTGGCGAATCAATGCCGAAGTGTCTTCGCGATTAAAGCCGGCAGCGCTGAGCTGCTCATAAATCTGTTTGATCTGCGTGGTTTGCGGTATACACAGACCGGCATTGGCAGCAAAATCGGTGACGATGCCCAAATCCTTGATCATTAAATCAATCGCGAAGCCAAAATCGAAGCGTCGCTCGCTCATTGTCACGCCACGATTTTGCAACTGCCACGAACCTGCGGCGCCTTGCGACAAAGTCTCGACGAGGTTTTTAACATCCAACTCAAGATACTCGGCCAAATGCAAACCCTCGGCTAAGCCTTGAAGCAAGCTGACAATCAAGGTTTGATTGACCATTTTGACCGCTTGCCCTTTGCCGCTGCTGCCAAAATATTGCTGGTGCTTGGAAAATCCACTTAAAAACGGTTGAATGCGTTGAAACGTGACCTAATCACCGCCCGCCATAATCGTCAATACGCCTTTTTCCGCACCGACTTGACCACCAGAAACGGGACAATCGAGGAACTGTACGCCATGTGATGCACACAACGCGGACATTTCTTGTGCCAGCTTGGGGGAAGCGGTGGTGTGATCGACAATCACACTGCCAACCTTTAGGTTTGGCAGCATTTTTTGCACCGTGGTGCGAACATCTTCGTCGTTACCCACGCATAAAAAAACCACATCGGATGCACCCGCCAACTCGGCCACATCGTCAAAACCTTGTGCATTGGGATTCTGCGCACACCACGCCAAAGTCTTGCTGTGCGTGCGATTGTAAACATTAATCGCGCCGAATTGGCGCAACAAATGTCCGGCCATCGCACCCCCCATGACCCCGAGACCGACAAACGCGAGTTGGGGTGTCACATCGTTCATATCGCCAATCCTGCCGCCAAACGTGGTGTCAGTGTATAAACGCCACTCCAGCTTGCACTCGCCAAAATGTGTTCTTGCATCTGCCGCTGTACAACCTCAATATTGAGTTTACCGTCGGCAGGCAAAGCCAGTTCGGCCACGTCCAACGCATAGACTGTAAAAGTATATTGATGCACGAGCGAGTCGTTCCAAGGCGGGCAGGGGCCATCGTAGCCGTAGTAATCACCGGCCATGTCATGATCACCGGCGAACCAATGCGTGTAATCGTTAATACCATGACGAATCGGCGAATCTTTTTGACCCGCAATCACGGGACCGGCCTTGCCTTTTGGTGTCACTTCGTGCGAAAACTGACCGGCACTGATTTCATGCATGGTTGCAGGAATATTGATCAATACCCAGTGACTGAAATCGGCACGCGGTAATTCGGCAGGCACTTCCCGATCAGTTTGATTGACGTCGGCGGCATCGGTCGGTGCTGTGGCATCGACACAAAGCATGACAAACGATTGGGTCTGCTCAGGTGCATCCGACCATGCAAGATGCGGGTTTTTGTTGCTGGATAATTTGACGCGCGTTTTTTCGTCGATAATCGCAAATGCAAACTCGGCGGGAATGACGCCTTTATTGGGGAAGCTGTCGCTGTACAGTTTCATAATGACCTCCGTAAATGGGTTATGGCTTATTGTAAACCTGTTGGCTGAATTTTATTGAGCGTGATTACAGTGCCGATGATTGCATGCTCACAACGGCGTATTACGCAATGGGCTTTAAGCCACCTGCAACCAAAAAGTCACTGGCCCATCATTGACCAAACTGACTTGCATATCGGCGGCAAATACACCCGTCGCAACGGTCGCGTGTGCCGCACGTGCTTTCGTCACCCAATCGTCATACAAACTGCGTGCCAAATCCGGTGCTGCAGCGGGTGTAAAGCTCGCGCGCGTACCGCTGTTGGTATCGGCGGCCAACGTGAATTGCGACACGATCAATAAACCACCGTTGACATCAACCACGCTGCGATTCATTTTGCCGGCCTCATCACTGAACATACGGTAGGCAAGCACTTTTTTCAAGAGTTTTTCACCGATCTGTGGCGTATCGTTTTTTTCGGCGCATAAAAAAACCAGCAAACCTGTATTGATTTGACCAGCCATCACACCATCGACCTCAACCGAAGCGCGCTTGACGCGCTGAAGCAAAGCAATCATTACGACCCCATCATTTATATTCTTAATTCGTAACTCGATTGATCAACCAACGTGACCAGCCACTTCAATCCAAACTTCAAAAGTGTCAAGCATGCACGCATGAAACAACAATCTTCTTTGTTTTTGTAGCACCTCAAGCAGCTGCACTGAAATGCGATTTAAGACGAGTCAAACCAATCCACTCATGATTATTTACTCAGTCACAATCGTCACTTTTGCAAAGCGGCGTTTACCAACCTGCATCAAATACTCACCCGCCGCCAATTTGACGGTTTTGTCTTTGACTGCTTCGCCGTTAAGTTTAAAGCCGCCTTGCTCAATCGCGCGATTGCCTTCCGAGCTGCTGTCGACCAAACCGGCAGCTTTTAAAATACCACCTAAGGTCGAGACTTCTTTCGACAATTGCACATGTGCGCTCGGCACGTCGTCCGGTACGCCACCTTTGGCGCGATGATTGAATGCATTGAGCGCTTCTTCCGCAGCGGCTTGATCGTGAAAACGCGCGACGATTTCTTGCGCGAGTGCGACTTTGATGTCGCGTGGATTTTTGCCGTTCGCAACGTCTTGTTTATACGCTGCGATTTGCTCAATAGATTTGAACGACAACAGGTCGTACCACGTCCACATCATGTCATCGGAAATGCTCATGACTTTGCCGAACATCTCATTCGGCGCTTCGGTGATGCCGATGTAGTTATTTTTCGATTTAGACATTTTTTCAACGCCGTCCAAACCAACCAACAATGGCATGGTCAAAATACACTGCGGCTCTTGCCCGTATTCTTTTTGCAACTCGCGTCCGACCAACAAGTTAAATTTTTGATCGGTACCGCCCAACTCCAAATCCGATTTCAGCGCGACCGAATCGTAGCCTTGCATCAGTGGATACAAAAACTCATGCACCGAAATCGGCACACCGCCTTTGTAGCGTTTGGTAAAATCATCTCGTTCCAACATTTGCGCCACCGTATAACGCGATGCGAGTTGAATCATGCCACGTGCGCCGAGTGGATCACACCATTCAGAGTTATAGCGAATTTCGGTTTTCGCTTCGTCGAGAATCAACGCAGCTTGTTTGTAATACGTCTCGGCATTGATCTTGATCTGCTCGACGGTCAATGGCGGACGCGTCGCGTTACGCCCCGATGGATCGCCAATCATCGAGGTAAAATCACCGATCAAGAAAATCACCGTGTGGCCCAAATCTTGCAATTGGCGCAACTTATTCAAAACCACCGTATGCCCCAAATGAATGTCGGGCGCAGTCGGATCCAAACCGAGCTTGATGCGTAATGGCACACCTGTGGCGGCACTTTTGGCGAGTTTTTTGACCCAATCGACTTCAACCAAAAGCTCGTCACAACCGCGTTTGGTCACGGCCAAAGCGGCATTTACGGCATCGGTAATTGGATATTGAATGGGTTTAATCGGTTCGGTCATGATGTGCTTAAAGTAAAAAATTAATACAGCGGGTACAGATGCCGTATTGTACCCAATCTGTTCGCCATCGCCCAGCCGAAAAGCGGATTACCAACCCGATTTCTGGGTAAAGCATGGATTGATAAGTCGTTTTTGAAGTTGCGGTGAAGTCGACTCTTAAAAAATATTTCAACCGTACGAATCCAATCCATACTTGCGCGCCATGCTAGAATTTGGCTATGAAAACAAACGCTATCTATCTCGGTGTCATGTCCGGCACCAGCCTTGACGGTGTCGATGCGGTCGCATTCGACACCGAAACCCACCGCCTGATCGCTGCACACAGCCTCGATTTTTCCGCCGAGTTGCGTGCTTCAACGTTGGCACTGCAAGCGCCGCAAGCCGACGAACTGCATCAGTCACAATTGGTCGCCAATCAATTAGCAAACTTATATACACGTGTGATCAATGAGCTGCTGGTAAAAACCAACTTGGCGATCAGCGACATCGTCGCCGTCGGCGTTCATGGCCAAACCATTCGCCACCG
The DNA here is from genome assembly GCA_044357705.1 of Formosimonas sp. GTDB lineage: Bacteria > Pseudomonadota > Gammaproteobacteria > Burkholderiales > Burkholderiaceae > Hydromonas. The sequence goes on from JBIKPB010000104.1 coordinate 4,648, forward strand.
CCCAGAATTAGCGTATACGATTCAACTCAACCAACCTGCACGCATTGCCGAGCAGACCGGCTTGACGGTCGTGTCTGATTTTCGCGCGCGCGACATCGCAGCGGGCGGTCAAGGTGCGCCGCTGGTACCGGCGTTTCATGATGCACTGTGGCGCGATACGGCAGTGAACCGTGTAGTGTTGAACATCGGCGGCTTCGCCAACATCAGCGTCCTAAATAGGGGGGCAGCAACTTTCGGCTACGACACGGGTCCAGGTAATGTGTTGATGGATGCGTGGATTCAACTACATCAGGGTACGACATACGACGCCAACGGCGAGTGGGCGGCGAGTGGGCAGGTGAATGGCGAATTATTGAATGCCCTGCTGAGCGAACCGTATTTCGCACAAGCGCACCCGAAAAGTACGGGACGGGATGCCTTCCACCTCGATTGGTTGAATGCGCATTTGACGCAATTGGCCCCCATCGCACCGGTCGACGTGCAAGCGACATTGCTCGCCTTGACCGTACAAACCATCGCCAACGAAGTCACGCGCAGCAGTCCACAAGCCAACGAAATGATTGTGTGCGGCGGCGGCGCTTACAACACGACCTTACTCAACGCACTGCGTCTTGCGTTGCCGATGGTCACCATCAACACATCCGATGCGCACGGCATCGCAGCACAACACGTCGAAGCCGCCGCATTCGCCTGGCTGGCAGCACGCACAATGAGCCGCTTGAGCGGTAACTTGCCCGCAGTGACCGGCGCAAAAGGCTTTAGGGTATTGGGTAGTGTAACTTTTGCCAATTGACCTTGAATGCAGTTCTGGTAAAAACATATTGACTCAAGCATCAGACAATATTTTGCTTAAATTTAAACGCAGCATACGCCCGCAAAGCATAAGGCTAGATCAAGCTATTAACTGAATCGGATGGCTTACAGTTGATAAGTTAAGAGTAGAGAATGTAAAATTGACTTCTCAAAAAGAAAAAATGCTTTAATAAAGGTCTTTCATTATATGAAAATGCGTAATCAATGTTTTACGGTACTGCTTGGTTTAATATTTTTTAGTTGTAGCGCAACAGTCCAAGCAAAAGTCACGGCTTTAGACTCTTGGGTCAGGGCAACTGTGGATGGTCA
>JBIKPB010000034.1:0-10164 GCA_044357705.1 Formosimonas sp.
TGTGATGCCTCACTTGGCCTTTTTCAATCTGCGAAAATTGCTATTCGTACTTTAATTCACCCTTTGAATTATCTTGGTTTTATATCAGTTCGGATAATGATATGTTAAATAACGCCACAATCATAAAACCAATCAGAGGCATTCCGTGCCGCTGAATCCTTATCCCGTGGAATCGTTAAAACCATTTAACATATTGATTTTGTTAGAGTTTGTGCGGTTGCTACATAATACCGGAATCAATCTCGGAAATTATCGAAAGTGAGCGGTAGATCGCTCATATCTTTTCGGAGTAGCGCCATGACTGCTTGTAAATCATCTCGCTTAGCTCCGGTAACCCGCACCGTATCTCCTTGAATCGCGGCTTGAACTTTAATTTTACTGTCCTTGATCACTTTAACTATTTTTTTGGCATCATCTTGCGCAACACCGTTTTTGACTTTGATCAGCTGTTTGACCTTGTCACCTGACATTTTTTCAATTTTTTCTTCAACCAAAAACTTGGCGTCCACACCGCGCTTGGTGGTTTTATTGCGAAGCACATCAAGTACTTGCTCTCGTTGAAACTCAGAGTCGGCAAATACAGTGATTTCAAACTCTTTGAGCTCAACCTTAGCACCTGAGCCTTTAAAATCAAAGCGTCCGGTAATTTCCTTATTGGTTTGATCAACCGCATTGCGCAGTTCCACTGCATCGGCTTTTAAAACGGTATCAAATGTGGGCATATTATTCCTCTCGGTTGTTACAAATTATTAAAACGTTGAATGTTTAATCGAGCCTCAGTCACCTTGACTTGCAAGCTCATCACCCAATAAATCCATTTCCTCTTCTGTCAATGGACGAACCATCAAAACATGAACTTGACGAGCATCGGCACGTAACACTTCGATTTCAAAATTTTTGAGCATGATTTTATCACCACGGCGCGGCATCCGCGAGAGCTGCGAGGTGACCAAACCGCCGATCGTATCTGCCTCATCATCCGAAAAATCGGTTTTAAAAAACTCGTTAAATTGCTCGACCTCGGTCAATGCACGAACTCGATAACGCCCACCACGATCCACGATGATGTTGTCCGCTTCTTCATCCCAATCATGCTCATCCTCGATATCACCAACGATTTGCTCCAATACATCTTCAATCGTGATTAAGCCCGATACACCACCATACTCGTCCACGACGACAGCCATGTGGTTGCGTGATTCGCGAAATTCACGTAAGAGAATATTTAAAGGTTTAGATTCTGGGATAAATACTGCTGAGCGCAAATTATCACGCACATCAAAGTGCGTTTTATCTACGTAATAGCGTAATAAATCCTTCGCCAATAAAATACCGATGACCTTGTCTCGCCCACCCTCAACGACAGGAAAGCGCGAGTGACTGGTCTCGATAATAAAGGGAATGAATTCATCGGGTGTTTGCTCAATATCCACCACATCCATTTGTGCACGGGGAACCATGATGTCTCGTGCTTTAAGACTAGAAACCTGCAAAGCACCTTCAATCATGGAAAGCGCATCGTCATCCAACAAATCACGCTCACGCGCGCCGTGGAGGATTTCGAGAAGCTGTTCGCGAGTTTCGGGTTCGCTGTCAAAAAGCGCTGAGAAGCGCTCAAATAAAGTTTTGTGTTTGGTACCGCGTATGGGGGAGTCGTCTGACATTAAAGTATGAGGCGAGTTAATCGAGCGGACAGAATACCGTAAAATGGGGCTTAATTGCAAGTTTGCACTATATTTATATAACTTCGGTCAAAATACGCTAAGTCTATTTTTTCGTTCAATAAACTGTGCTGTTTTTCTGTCAAATGGCTTGTTACAATCTCAAGATGACTCAAGCCTCTCAACTTTCTGAACTTTGGCAAGCTAAACTTGCAGCTCGCGATGCGAGCGCGATGCGTCGTAGTCTGCGCCCTCCACTGCCCATTGATTTTTGTTCCAATGATTATTTGGGTTTTGCACGCGCCAGAGATCAGCAAACCTCGGTCTCAACTCACTCCCCGTTGAAGCAACACGGTGCAACCGGTTCGCGTTTATTGTCGGGCCAAATGGACGCCATCAGCGTACTCGAACAACGCATTGCTCATTTTCACAATGCAGAAGCTGCTTTGATTTTCAACTCTGGTTTTGATGCCAACATCGGCGTAATGGCGGCGATTAGCGACCGCCACACTGTTTTTTTGTACGACGAATACTGTCATGCGAGTCTGATTGACGGCATGCGTTTGTCTTTATCCAAACACATTTATAAGTTTCGCCACAACGATACCGCACACTTGACCAAACTGCTCGCAATGCATGCTGGCAAATCTATTGCTATTGTGATCGAATCGGTCTACTCAATGGATGGCGACCTTACACCGCTGGAACCAATAGTCGCCTTAGCGCAATCACATCATGCCTGTATCGTCATTGACGAAGCGCATAGCACAGGTGTTATTGGTCAGCACGGTGTCGGACTGACCCAACATCTCGGATTACACAATCACGTTGATGTCCGCATTTACACATACGGCAAAGCCTTGGGTTGCCACGGTGCAGCAATCGTCGGTTCACGGGTTTTGATCGACACCCTCATTAATTTCGCCCGCCCTTTTATTTACAGTACAGCACTACCGCCGAGCAGCTATGCTGCGATCGAGCGAAGTTATGCTTTATTGTCGGCAGATGAGTCTGCGTGCCAGCAGCTATACCTTGTGATTGAGCTTTTTAAAAATCACATCGCTCAATACGATTGGACCCGCTTCAATGTGAGCTGGCTTAACAGCGACACACCGATTCAAGGCTTGATCATCGGCGATGTGACGCGCACACGTTATATTGCCGAAACGTTGCAAGCTGCGCAATTAGACGTTCGCCCTATTTTTTCACCTACCGTACCGTCAGGTTCCGAACGTTTGCGCATTTGCCTCCACGCATTCAATACCGTTGACGAAATCAATTTATTATTCAACACCTTGCTCAAAGCACTCGAATCAAAGGCAATACACTCATGAGTAACGCACTCGCAATTACAGGCATTCACACAGGCATCGGCAAAACCATTACGGCAGCAGTTTTGACGCAAGCATTGCAATGTGACTATTGGAAGCCGATTCAAGCGGGCGAGCTTGAGCACCGCGACAGCATGACGGTGCAAAACTTATTGAGTAACCCACAAAGTCGAATTTTGCCCGAAGCCTATGCACTCAAAACACCAGCATCGCCCCATCAGGCTGCCGCAATCGAGGGCATCGAAATTAAGCTTGATTCACTGGCCGTACCGAATCATCAAGCGACACCTCTACTCATTGAAACCGCAGGCGGCGTCATGTCGCCCATCAATGCAAAGCACACGGTTGCCGACTTACTCGCGCATCATCAGTGGCCCACGGTTTTGGTGGTACAACATTATCTTGGCTCGATCAATCACACCTTATCCGCGATTGAGTCACTCGAAAAACGCGACATCACCATCATCGGGCTCATCATCAACGGCGCACCTCATTCATCGAGTGAATCGTTTATTGAGAATTACACGCACCGCTCCATCATTGCACGCATTCCGAATTTCGCTGAGTTAAACTCCCAAACCATTGCAATGACCGCACTTGAAATTCGCCAAAACTTACCGTCCGCACTCCAACCTTGGATGACTTTATGAATTTGACCACCCGTGATTTCAACTGTATTTGGCATCCTTATACGCCGATGAAACTTCGCCCCAATGCCATCGGTATCGTTCGAGGCAATGGGGCCTTGTTGTTTGATGAAGCAGGTAAAAGCTATATTGATGGTGTTTCGTCGTGGTGGGTCAATTTGCACGGGCACTCACATCCTGCGATTGCCGATGCGATTTATCAGCAAGCCAATACTCTGGCACACTGCATGTTTGCCGGTTTGACGCACGAGCCAGCAGTGCAATACGCCGAACAATTGCTGCCTCTGTTACCGGGTGAAATGCGCAAAGTCTTTTACTCTGATAACGGTTCATGTGCGACCGAAATTGCCATCAAAATGGCGTTACAGATTTTTTACAATCACGGTACACCTCGCAAAACCATTGTCGCTTTAGAAAACAGCTATCACGGTGACACCTTCGGCGCTATGGCAGCAAGTGGTCGCGGATTATTCACCGCACCATTTGATGACAAATTATTCAACGTGGTATTTATTCCTGTACCCTCAGCGGATAATGCGAGCAGCAGCCTAAATGCACTCAATGAAATTTTGCAAACCAATGATGTCGCCGCACTCATTGTCGAGCCATTGGTTCAAGGTGCAGCAGGCATGCAAATGTATGATGCCAAGGCTTTAGATGGATTACTCAAAGCGGCACATACACACGGCGCTTATGTGATTGCCGACGAAGTCATGACTGGATTTGGTCGTACGGGTACATTATTCGCTTGTGAGCAATTGAGCGAGTCGCCCGATTTAATTTGCCTGTCCAAAGGCATTACCGGCGGTACGCTGCCGCTTGCAGTTACTGCCTGTACACAGGAGGTTTACGACGCCTTTTACAGCGATGATGTGACCCATGCGTTTTACCATGGTCATTCTTATACCGCCAATCCGATTGCTTGCGCGGCGGCAATTGCGAGTTTAAATTTATTATTAAGCGATGAATGCAAAACGCAACGCGCACAAATTGCGCAAGCGCATCGTGATTTTGTCAGCAGCATTCATCAGCATCCTCGTATCGATAACGTTCGCCATTTAGGAACGATTTTAGCAATGACGATTAAAACAGTGGATGGCAATAGTTACCTCAGCGGCGAGCGTGACCGGATTTATCATTATTTTTTGAACCGCGGCATTTTGCTGCGGCCGATGGGCAATGTTTTATATTTGATTCCGCCTTATTGCATTACCAACGAACAACTGGATGGGATCTATCAGACCATTCGTGAATTTTTACAAACCGACAGCCAAGCCGATTTAGCCATCGTCTAAAATCCATTTAAAAACATGCATACTTTCGACACTCACTGCCCAAACTTAGCCCGAATCCTGCCACCGATTATTGCCGACAATGCACTACACGCGCGCTGGCTCAACAGCTTATCCATGATGGAGTCGGTCGGCGCACGTAAAATTGCCGCGTATGTACATCCGACTCAAGTCGACTTGATCACACTACAGCATGCCTTTGAAGAAGCACGTCACGCCTACTTTCTCAAAAAACAAATCCATAAACTTGATCAAGTCAGCCCAGACTACGCCGCGCCCTACACACTTGCGCCACGTGCGTCTTATCGTTACCTGCACAAGCTGGACATGAGTTGCGCACGCTATTTAGCCGATCAAGGTAAAAGCGGACGCGAACTCAAACATGGCTGTTATCTGCTCGTGACCTACCTCATCGAAGTACGCGCAATGATGCTCTACAACACTTATCAAGCAGCTTTAGACACCGCCAAAAGCCGCGTGCACGTCAAATCGATCATCAGTGAAGAAGAAGGCCATCTTGAAAATATGATGGCGCAACTGGACGCATTTAATCCGCAGTGGTGCGAGATGTCGGATGACTTACACACACTGGAAAACAATCTGTACCAAAACTGGCTCATCCAAGTTGAATCACACATTCACATTTAAATCGTGTACAGATTCAAATGGTGATCAGCATAAAAAAACTTGGGTACGCGACCCAAGTTTTTTTATGCTGGAATTTGCGCCGAGAGCGTCACCCACTGCAGTAAGACTTTTTCGACTCGCGACAAGCTCTGTTCACGCAACGCACGCCATTGATTCAAATCATTACCATGTACCGCGCCGATGCCACCGGCATAATTGGTGCACACAGTAATGGCCGCGTAATGCAAATCCAACTCTTTTGCCAAAGCCGCCTCAGGCATCAGCGTCATGCCGACAATATTCGCACCGTCATTGAACATCCGCTTAACTTCGGCGCGCGTCTCCAGCCGAGGACCGTTGGTACAAGCGTAAGTCGCTTGACTCAAAACATCTTCACCCGCTTCTTTTGCGGCCTGTACCAATTTTGCGCGCACCTCAGAGTCAAACGGCTCTGCCATATCCGTATAAACAATCGGATGATCAGGCCCTTCATAATAAGTGCCGATCCGGCTACTGGTGTAATCAATCACATCATCCGGCAAAATGATTTGACCCGGCGCAATCGCATCAGACAAACTGCCCGTACTGCCAATCGCACACACCTGCTGTACGCCCACCTTTTGCAACGCCCAAATATTCGCTCGGTAATTGATCTGATGGGGTGCCAAGGTATGCCCATAACCATGGCGGTTCAAAAAAACCACATCCGCACCCGCCAACTCACCAAAAGTCAGTGCGCATGACGTATCGCCAAAAGGTGTGCGTACGATTTCACGACGTACGTTTTCTAAATCATTCAACTTCTGTAAGCCGCTACCGGCAATAATTCCCAACATATCATTCCTCTCAATTGTGTTCATTATTTATATTCAGCAATTGCAACATCGCTGCTTCATCCAATATCTTAACGCCCAGTTTTTCGGCTTTTTCGAGCTTCGATCCCGCGGCATCACCGGCAACCACATAATCTGTTTTGGCCGAGACACTGCCTGAAACTTTTGCTCCGGCCGCCTCCAACATCGCCTTGGCATCATCACGCCCCAATGTCGGAAGTGTGCCCGTCAAAACCACCGTTTTGCCGACAAACACACCTTCAATAGCACGATGAATCACCACATCATCCCAACTCACGCCGCATTCTATCAGTGCATTGATGACAACTTGATGACGCGGATCGGCAAAAAAATCATGCGCCGACTCTGCCACGACCGGTCCAACATCCGCGACCTCACACAACTCCTCGACACTTGCATGCATGACTTTGTCGAGCGAACCAAAATACATGGCCAAACTTTTAGCCGTCGCTTCGCCAACATGACGAATACCCAACGCATAAATAAATTTCGCCAGTGTCGTTTGTTTTGACGCCGTAATCGCATCCACTACATTACGCGCCGATTTTTCACCCATGCGCTCTAAACCCGCAAGCTGCTCAACCGTCAGACGATACAAATCATCCGGCGTTTTAATCATACCCACGTCAACCAGTTGCTCAATCAGCCTATCACCCAAACCATCTATATTGATCGCACGGCGTTGCGCAAAATGCATCAAGCTTTGTTTGACCTGCGCCGGACAAATCAAACCACCGGTACAGCGTGCGGCGGCTTCGCCCTCTTCCCGATGAATAACTGAGTCGCACTCAGGGCAACGCGTGGGCATTACAAACTCACGTGCATCATCAGGTCGTTTTTCAATAATACTCATGACCACTTCAGGGATCACATCACCGGCACGACGCACAACTACCGTATCGCCAATGCGCACGTCTTTGCGACGCACTTCGTCCTCATTATGCAAGGTCGCATTACTCACCATGACACCGCCGACAAAAACGGGAGTCAGACGCGCAACCGGTGTGATCGCACCGGTTCGTCCGACTTGCACATTGATATCGATCACGGTCGTGGTCATTTCTTGTGCGGGAAATTTATGCGCAATCGCCCAACGTGGCGAGCGTGAGACAAAGCCCAACTCATCTTGCAACGCCACATCATTGACTTTATAAACCACACCATCAATATCAAACGGCAAACCATCGCGCGTGTTCAAAATCCGATCATAAAACTCCAACAAACCCTCAACGCCGACCACCGTATTGTCCCGTGTATAAATCGGCAAACCCCACTCACGCAACTGCACACTGGTTTGTGAAAAATCTTTTTGAACAAAATCACCGATCACTTCCCCCACACCGTAGGCAAAAAACGATAGTGTGCGTTGTGCAGTAATGCTCGAGTCCAACTGACGCAAACTACCCGCAGCGGCATTGCGTGGGTTGGCAAACAACTTATCACCACGCTCCATTTGAGTTTGGTTGAGTTTGGCAAAATCCTCACGACGCATTAAAACTTCGCCGCGCACCTCCAACGCTTCAGGAATATTTTTACCCGACAATTTGAGCGGAATCGCACGAATCGTACGGACATTGGCGGTCACATTTTCACCAACTTGACCATCACCCCGAGTCGCCGCCTGCACCAAAATGCCGTGCTCATAACGCAAGCTCATGGCCAAACCATCAAACTTGACCTCAACCGCATAAGTCAGCTCATCTGAAACCCCTAAGTCATCACGAATGCGTTTATCAAACGCGATAATGTCACTTGAATCAAATGCATTACTCAATGACAACATCGGTACTCGGTGAGTCACTTTATTGAACGCATCCAATACGGCGCCACCAACACGCTGAGTCGGACTGTCAATGCTGCGTAAGTCGGGATACTGCGCTTCAAGCTGCTGCAACTCACGAAACAGCGCATCGTATTCAGTATCGCTAATCGTCGGTGCGTCATTGACGTAATACGCGGTATTGTGCAAGGCCAGCGCTTCGCGCAACTCGGCAACTCGGATTTCTTCAGGGCTAGGGTCGGAAAATAAATCAGGTAGGTTCATGTCAAAAATCAATATTTTTATCGCATTTAATCGCGCGTTTCATGCCGCATCTTACCGCAAAATAAAGCCAGCATTTTTAAAAAGTGCTGGCTTTATTATGACCTCTTAAAACATTTGGAGCGACGATCAAACCCGCCACCAATGGCTTTTTCCATCTGCACTCAAGTCTAGTCGCAACGCCACACCATAAACGCGACTGAGCAAATCAGCCCGCATCATTTCATCAATCGTGCCGTACTGTGCCCGACTGCCTTGCCCCAGATCGGAGGGGGTTAACATTAAAATATGCGTCGCAAATTGCTGCACCTGATTGAGATCATGTACGGCGGCAATCACTGCGCAGGGCAAGTGGGCCAATTTTTTCAGCAACATATGTTGCCACGCCAAGTCCTGTGCCGCGAGCGGCTCATCCAGCAACCACAATTGTGTATCAGCAGTATGACGTGCCGCAGCCATCGCCCATGTCAAACGTTGCCGCTCACCGCCCGACAAAAGATGTACCCAAGCATTTTGATGGCGCAACAAACCAAACTCGTCTAAACACGCGTCCACCAAAGGCTCCGTTAATTCATGACCGATGCTATTGAGCGCTTGGCGCACGGTAATGCTAAACGGCTCATCATAACGTTGTGGTACCCACACGCGTTTGCACGCTTGTTGCTCAGGCTTGAGGGTCGAAAGCGGATGACTGTCTAAAAAAATATGCGGCAAAACTGTTCGTTCAACGCCCAGTAATGCATGCAAAAGACTTGATTTGCCCGCACCGTTCGGCCCCAAAACCGCCCATTTTTCACCAGCGTTCACCGTCCAGTCGAATGGCTGCACAATCGTTTCGTCGTGAACAATATGCAATTGCCGTGTCATCAAAACACCCATCACACAGCACCTTTCATACGGCGTACCAATTGCCACGCAAAAAATGGCGCACCCACTAAAGTCGTAAAAATCCCCACTGGCAATTCAATCGGTAAAAACACAGTGCGCGCCAATACATCAGCTGCAACCAGTAAAATCCCACCCCACAACACACACAAAACCATCACACTGCGTAAATCAAAATGCCTCAATCGTGCCGTACATAATTTCACCGTATGCGGCACGACCAAACCGACAAAGCCAATCGCACCGGCTTCGGCAACCGCAATCGACGTCGCCAATCCTGCCAACAACAAAAGCTGCCAGCGCAAACGTGCCACATCAACCCCCACACTGTGCGCCAATAGGTCACCGCGCATCATCGCGGCCATGGGTCGTGCCAATGGCAATGCAATCAATAAACAAACAAATACACCGACGATGCTTAAATAATATTGCCCTGCCCCAGACAAATCGCCGACCATCCAAAACAAAGCACCGCGCAGCACATGATTGGGCAACAACAATAAAATTGCGCTGACCGCAGCATTCAACACCGCAGCCAACAGCACACCGAGCAACAGTAAAATCGTCACATCACCATCGGCACGACGAAATCGCGTCAAAATCAGCAGCATCAACAACAAAACCAATACTGCACCCACAAATGCCAAGCCTTGCAAAACCCACCAAGATGCACCCAGCAACATACCGAGCAGGACAAAAAACGAGGCGCCCGATGCTGCTCCGAGCATATAGGGCTCAGCCAACGGATTGCGCAATAAAGCCTGCAACAAAACACCCGCCAATGCCAATAAGCCGCCCACGCCAAATGCGGCCAAGACACGGGGTA
>JBIKPB010000125.1:0-5247 GCA_044357705.1 Formosimonas sp.
AAAGCCACGGCCAAAATACCCACCGCAACGATGATCGAAAATAACCATACAAAAAACACATGAGCGCCCATACGCTCATGTGTTTTAGTGATGGGTTTGGATTGCTCCATCATGCTAAGGTTTTACCATTTGGGTTGATATTGCAATGACAATAAGAAATTACGCGGCATCGAATTGTAACCATACACCGTTTGATAGTGACGGTTAAAGATATTACCGACGCTCAAACCGATTTTAAGATTATCCTGCAGCGAGTAACTCAGTGCCGTGTTGATCACGCCATAACCGCCGACCTTGGTTTTACCGGTATCGGTCGCATTACCTTGCGCTTGCCAATTGACTTGAGCATTCCACTTACCCCACGACTTACCGACACCCAAGCTTGCCAAAATGCGCGGTTGGCGGATCAAACGCTCCCCCGTTGCACGATCTTTGACCGCTTGATAGGTCAAACTGGATTCAAAGTTCCAGCCATATACATTATACCAACCGCTCCATTCAATGCCTTGTGCCTTGGCACGATTGACGTTATAGGGCAAAAAGGTCATTGAGTCAGATGCAATCTTGTCGCGATAGCGCGTTTCAAATAAAGTGACACGACCACCAAAATCATCATTCGTGTATTGCACACCTGCTTGCGTATAAGTCGCGTGCTCGGCTTTTAAATTTGGATTGGAGTAACCGGGATAAAACAACTCGTTAAAGTTGGGTGCCGAAAAACCATTGCTGTAACCGGCAAAAACTTTAACTTTATCGGTCACATCAAAACCGTAGTTCACAGCTGCGGTATTTTCACGACCGATGTCAGATAATTTATCCGTACGTGCATTGAGTTGTAAATGATGGCGCGCTTTATCTAAGTTATAGCCGACCCACGCACTCGTCGTCGTGCGCTTGCTGTTGTCATAAACGGTGTCGCTGGATAATTTTTGATGCGTGCGCGAAACACCGACGATGAACTCACCAAAATTGCTGTGAATGTTATTTTGCCAAGAAGCTTCCTTGGTGCGAGTTTGGAAACGCGACTCACCTGTGCCCAAAAAACTGGGCTTATCAAAATCGTTCGATCGATCGGTGTATTGCGACAAACGCACGTCGCTTTTCCAGTTTTTGGTGAACTGATTATGGGCGTAAAGACTGATGTTCTGCACGCGGGTTTTGCTGTACTGAACCGCTTCATCCGATGAACCGTAGGCATTATCGTAATTATTTTTACCGCGGCTTTCAAAGAATTGCAAGCCAAACTCATGATTGGCATTCGGACGATAGCGGATATGACCGTTAGCACTGTTGTTTTTGTAGCCGTCTTTATCCGGATTGACAGTGCTGAATGGATTTTCACGCGCAACATCTTTGACATTTTGCGAGCTGATGGCTTTAACCTGGTCGTGCGAGATGCCGAATGTCGCTTGGATCACCTCATTACCACCGCGCACCTGCACACTGGCTTGACGTTGACCGCGATTACCCGCTGCCACGCGAATCGTCGCATCATTTCCATTTGGCTTACGAGTAAAAATTTGCACCAAACCACCGACGGCTTGCGAACCGTATAACGCCGATACGTTACCACGCACCACTTCGATACGCTCAATGCTTGACAACGGAATTTGCTCTAGGGCGGGGAAACCTGCCGATAAACTGTTCATCGGCACACCGTCGATCAAAATCAAGGTGTGACGAACCTCACCACCGCGAATGCGCACACCAGTGAGCGAGCCTTGAGTGCCATTTTGCGTAATGCTCAAGCCGGATTGCATCTTCAATAAGCTGACCACGTCGGATGCCGGACTTTTTTCGATGGTGTCGCGGCCAATCACGGTTGTGTGGGGCAATGCATCCGTCACAACTTGCTCTGAGCGCGCAGCGCTCACGACAATCGTTGGCTCGTCAGGGTTGGTTTGTGCAGATACCTTCGTACTTGCACTTGATAACGCGAATAAAACAGCAATGGATAAAACAGAATAAGAAAAAGGCGCACGTAGCGCTGAACATAAGTGTTTCATTGGAGTCCTTGACCGTGCAGCCCGCACGGTATGAGGTTAATCGTATCGCAGATACAGATGATGCGCGGCAACGCCATCGGTCGGTCTCCGGACTATCCCTTAACGCAATTGGCCTTCCCATTTTGACGTACAAAACAGTGGCGTAATCAATCTCGTTCATTTGAGTTAACTCAAATGAGGGCTTACCGTTGCGGGTGCAGCATGTTAGGCGAATACGATTCGCCGCCAATTTCCCTAGGACGTTACGTCCCACCGACAGCACCGTGCACTTTAATTGATGCAGTGCAAAAAAGCAATGGCATTCTCCAACGCGCACAAGGTAATTTAGCGTAAAATAAAGGCAAAATTTATCGTCCATTTTAACCCCATCCCATACCACCACATTATGCTGACACCACTCAAAACCCTTGAAGATAAGCTCGCGCAGCTACTCACGCATGTCGCGCAATTGCGCTTGGACAAAACCCAACTAAGCGCTGAAAATCTCAAACTGCGTACCGAAAATCAAGATTTAATCGAGCGAATGGGACAAGCACAACAACGCGTGGATCACATTCTCCATACACTGGAAAACCAAACGATTAACGATACCCGCAAGAAATAATCGCTTTATTATTGTCTGGATTTTGAATCACACCGATGCAACTCAATGACTCAAAATCGCCCTACCTCGAAAACCAAAGCTCACTTTTTTCGGAAAAAAATTTATGTCTACAAAAGAAACCCTAAACGTCAGCATTTTGGGACGCAATTACACCTTATTGTGCGCGCCCAATGAAAAAGCCTCTTTGCTTGCGTCTGTCGCTTTAGTCGATCAAAAAATGCAAGCCATTCATCAACAAATGGGTTTATCCGGTCATGACAAAATCGCCGTTTTTGCCGCGCTACAAATTGCCCATGAGTTGCTCCAGCACAACATGCATAACAGCGCGAGTATTGAGGCGGTGCAACGCATCGAACACATGAATAAAGCCATCGATCAAGTCATGAATGCTCCGCAAACACCATTGTTTTAAACATGGCTATAACGTCATCCTCTGCTCGCACCGCACAAATCGCCCTCTTCTCTATCTTCACCTCTTTCGGCATGATGGTCGGACTTTGGGCTGCAGCCATCCTCCAACTACAAACCAGACTTAATTTATCTGCCGACTTATTGGGATTAAGCATTTTTTGCTTTGGTCTCGGTGCTGTTTTGTTTAGTGGTTATCAGCGCGGCAATTTTAAGTTTTGAAAGTGGCTGGCAACACAAGCAGTCCAGAGTGACCTCCACCAATTAGCCTATGAAAAATGCAATAATAAAAAAATCCAGCCCATTGGCTGGATTTTTTTATGGTTTATTGCTCACCAATCAAATTTGTGCACCATAGCTTGGATCACGTTTATCCATTTTCAAACGCGCCAAATCTTCATCCGACATCGCCAAATCTGAACGTGACACACCGAGCCACATCGCTAAAGCCGCAGCAACGAATACCGATGAGTAAATACCAAATACGATACCGATCGTTAAGGCCAATGCAAAGTAATGCAAAGTTGGGCCACCAAAGAAGAACATCGCCAAAACCACAAACTCGGTACTGCCGTGGGTAATGATGGTACGGCTGGTTGTTGAGGTAATCGCGCGATTCAGTACTTGCGGAACACTCAAATCACGCGTATTCGGATCACGGAACACCTCACGAATTCGGTCAAAAATCACCACCGACTCATTGACGGAGTAACCTAAAATCGCCAGAATTGCTGCTAAAACAGACAGCGAAAACTCCCATTGGAAAAATGCAAAGAAGCCAAGAATAATCACCACGTCATGCAAGTTGGCTAAAACGCCGGCAACCGCAAACTTCCATTCAAAGCGAAACGCTAAATACAACACAATCCCAACCACCACAAACAACAGCGCATAAAGACCGCTTTTTGCCAACTCATCACCAACCTGTGGCCCCACAAAATCGCTCTTTAATTTGATCACGCTTACATCTTGTGCTTGGAGCGCTTGAACCAACTCATCAGCTTGCGCGCCGCTTTCCACACCTTTTTTAACCGGTAAGCGGATTGAGACATTGACCGGTTTATCAAATTGCTGCACTTGTGCATCGGTATAACCCAGCTTCTCAACCACTGCACGCACTTGATCGATATTAGCCGCTTGTTGATACTGCACAACCGTGGTCGTACCACCGGAAAACTCAATCGAATAATGCAAACCCTTGGTAAACAAGAAGAAAACAGCGAGTACAAATGTCGCTAATGAAATCACGTTCAACCACAACGCGTTTTTCATAAAGTTGATGTCACCTTTAAAGCGGAAAAATTCCATGTTTATACCCCTGTCTTAGTGCTATCGCCCCGCCAAACCGAGCCGATAGAGACTTTTTGTAAACGCTGACGGCGACCGTAAATTAAATTGGTCAAACCGCGCGAGAAAAATACCGCTGAGAACATTGAGGTCAAAATCCCCAAACAATGCACCACCGCAAAGCCACGAATCGGCCCTGAACCAAAAATCAACAACGCCAAGCCCGCAATCAAAGTCGTGATGTTTGAGTCCAAAATCGTCGCAAATGCGCGCTCGTAACCATAATAAATCGCTTGTTGTGGCGGATTTCCTGCGCGCAACTCTTCACGAACCCGCTCGTTAATCAAAACGTTGGCATCAATCGCCATACCAATTGTCAATGCAATCGCAGCAATCCCTGGCAGTGTCATACTGGCACCGATCCAAGACAAAATCCCCACCAACAACAATAAATTGACGGCCAATGAAGTAACCGAAATCACGCCGAACAAATGGTAATACATGATGATGAACACAGCGATAGCCAAGAAGCCATACAACAATGAATCCATCCCCTTTTTGATGTTTTCAGCACCCAATGATGGCCCAACCGAGCTTTCCTCAATAAACTCCATCGGCGCAGCCAACGCACCCGCACGCAGCAATACGGCCAAATCATTGGCTTCCTCGATGTTGCGTGAACCGGTAATGATAAAGCTTTCACCAAACGGCCCGCTGATATTCGCCAACGAAATGATTTCGCCTTTTTGTACACCTTTGACTTGCTCGAACAAAATCATCGCCATCGGTTTACCAACGTTTTCGGTAGTCGTTTGCATCATGATCTTGCCACCGGTTGAATCCAGACCGACCGATACGACAGGACGCCCTTCGTTGGTCGTCGCTTGTGCGCTGTTGACCGAATCACCAGAGACCAATACCTGTTTTTTAACTTTAGCTTGA
>JBIKPB010000211.1:0-3280 GCA_044357705.1 Formosimonas sp.
TGACCTCCGCCCGCAACGTCAAAGGTATCACTATTGAAACTCGTGCCGGTTTCCGCAAGACGAATTTGCAACGTCGCCGTTTTACCGATCAATAACTTCGCACGAGCAGAATCTTCTACACCGGGCAACTCAACCACAATACGATCAGCGCCTTGCTGCTGGATCACGGGCTCAGAAACGCCCAACTCGTTGATACGGTTGTGTAATGTACTGATGTTTTGCTTGATGGCATTTGTTTTGACTTCATCCAACGCTTGCGTCGTCATACCGACCACAACCGTATTGCCCTCATTTTTGACGGTCAAATTCGGATTGATCCCCATGACTTGCGCTGCGGCTTTTGACGCATTGGCAGCGGAGTCAAAAGTTGCCGTTACTTGATCACCTGTTCGTTCAATATTCTGTGCCGGATTTTTTTGGTCTTTAAAACTGCTGTTCAATTCGTTGACCAAACCGTCCAAACGCTTTTGTACCGCACCATTCATATCAACTTTAAGCAAAAAGTGAATACCACCTCGCAAATCCAAGCCCAACGACATCGGTTTGGCACCAAGATGGGTTAACCAATCCGGTGCACTTGACATGGAGTTGAGTGCCGTAATGTAATCAGGCCCGTCTGGATTAGGGTTTAAAGCCGTGTTCAAAGCATTTTTTGCCGTCTCGGCACTTGCTTCATCCGCAAAACGAATGCGGAACGAACCAGTGTTGCCCGTTTGGGTGAAATAAATGCCGGTATGGGTCAAGTTTTGTGCCGCTAAAGTCTGCTCGACTTTAACTCGCATATCTTGCGTCACCTTAACCGTGGCTTTTGCCGCAGAAATCTGTACGGCTTTTGATGTTCCAAATAAGTTAGGAGCCGTGTACAGCAAACCCAAGAGCACAGCCAATAACATGACGAGGTATTTCCAAAGCGGATAACGATTCATATTTGCCTTGTAATCATGACTTCAAAAATAATCGTAATTTTTGAAGTATGAAAGAATATCTAGATTAGTAAACTAAAAAAGGACGTATCAAATATCAAAACCGCCACACTTATAGCTAAGCATGGCGGTTTTGATCAAACGGAATTACTTCACTGAGCCGGGTGGCAAAATACTTTGTACCGCGCCACGCTGCATCACCAACTCGCTGGTACCAGTGCTTAAAGTGATGAAGTTATCATCAGCTTTAACAATCTTACCGACCACGCCACCGATGGTAGAGACTTCATCACCTTTTTTGAGGGCTGAAAGCATTGCTTTAAGCTCTTTTTGGCGTTTTTGTTGCGGGCGAATCATCAAGAAATACAGCACCACAAACATCAAAATAAACGGTGCGAATTGGATCAGGCTTGATGTTTGGCTTGAAACCGCTTCTTGCGCGTGTGCATCGGTAATAAAAAACATATCAACTCCAGAGGAAATACGGAAAAAGTAAAACCCACTTTTTTCGTGATTCAAGTTAGAAGTTTTGCTATAGAAACCCTAACAAAACGTAAAGAAAAAATCAAATAAGGCCGGATTATAGCATCGTTTCAACGAATTACGCGATGCCACGCGCTCGATTCGTGTGAAACTCGGTGACGACAGCATCGAAACGATCTTGATCCAAACCATCACGCAAATCCTGCATGAGCTGCAAATAGTAATGCAGGTTGTGAATCGTATTGAGCTGCGCGCCGAGCATCTCGTTCATTTTGTGCAAATGGTGCAAATACGAGCGACTGAAATTGCGGCAGGTGTAGCACGTACAGGTATCGTCAATTGGTGCCAAATCCGATTTGTAACGCGCATTTTTAATTTTTAAATCACCAAATCGTGTGAACAGCCAACCATTGCGTGCGTTGCGCGTCGGCATCACGCAGTCAAACATATCGACCCCCTGCGACACGCCGTAGACCAAATCCTCAGGCGTACCCACGCCCATCAAATAGCGTGGTTTATCAGCAGGCAACTGATGCCCGATGTGCTCCAAAATGCGGTGGAACTCATCCTTCGGCTCACCGACCGACAAACCACCAATCGCCATGCCATGAAAGTTCAGCTCATTCAAACCCGCCAAAGACGCGTCGCGCAGCGCTGTGTGCATACCGCCTTGGACAATGCCGAACAACGCATTCGGATTGTCCAAACCATTGAACTCATCCATCGAGCGTTTCGCCCAACGCAGCGACATTTCCATCGACAAACGCGCGGTTTTTTCATCCGCAGGATACGGCGTGCACTCATCAAACTGCATCACAATATCGCTATTGAGCACGGTCTGAATCTGCATTGACACCTCGGGCGTGAGAAACAACTTATCGCCATTGACTGGCGACTGAAACATTACGCCCTCCTCGCTAATCTTACGCATATCGCCTAAGGAGAATACTTGAAACCCACCCGAATCAGTCAAAATCGGCTTATCCCAATTCATAAACTGATGCAAACCGCCATGCACCTTCATCACATCCATACCGGGGCGCAGCCACAAGTGAAACGTATTGCCCAAAATAATCTGCGCGTTAATCTCACGCAACATATCGGGATTCATACCCTTGACCGCGCCATACGTTCCGACAGGCATAAAAATCGGTGTCTCAACCACACCGTGGTTTAAAGTCATCGTGCCACGTCGCGCACGGTTGGATGTTTTGTGGAGTTTAAAAGATAGGCTCATGATGTGTCAGAAAGGTAACAGTAAAAAGCGGTGTCGAAACAAACAGACGATTATACGCTGATTTTGTATTGATACATTTTTTGGTCGTGTAGTAGTCGCCCAATTAACTGGACATCTGGCGCATGGCGTTTTGTGCCAAATCAATAGCCTGACTGGTAATGCGCCGCTGAGCTGTTATGTGCGGTAAATTCATGAACTATATAGGCTTCTTATGTTAAGTGGTCGAGCTGATGAGCAGCCTACCCAAATCATCGCAGCAGACTATGTGGTCGAAGTTAGCGACACCGTCGCGCAGATTTTAGGCAACCAGCGCGGGGGGTGAAGCGTTTGTGCAGGAGCGTAAAGCGTATTGTTGTGATGGGGCATCACTGGTAACGATTAGAACAACAAAAGGCAGGATAAAGCCTGCCTTTTTGTACTTGCAATTACAAGTTGTTGGAATCAATAAGTGACAACTTTAATATGTGCTTTAGATATCGAAAGGATGTTCTAAATTCTGAAGACAAAGATGGGAAGAAAGAATAAGATTGTAATCCCCCCACAAAAAAGCACCATTTAAAAGTAGAACTTTCTCGTAAACTTAGACAAGGAGAATTTCTATGAAGACCTCAAGATACAGCGACAGTCAAATACTGTC
>JBIKPB010000107.1:0-5746 GCA_044357705.1 Formosimonas sp.
GCCTATTTGCTTCGGACTGTTCAGATTAAACGGCTGCCCCGCCAATTCAAATGCTTGCTGCTCAAGTGCCAAAAGCTGCTGACCAATTTGATGTGACTGGTTTTTAAGTTCATTCACATCCAATAAAACACCGTTGCGCTCCATCTCGTACAGCACGTTTGAGCTCGGCAATTCGATCTGCTCATAAACTGTGCGCAAACCTTCATCAACACAGACCAACGGATACATCACTTGATGCACGCCAATGCACAACGCAGCATCCTCCACCGCATAATCAGCCGCAGCCTCAATCGAAACTTGTGCAAAGCCGATTTGCTGCGCGCCTTTACCGCATAAATCCTCATACGAGGTGCTCGAAACATGCATGTAGCGCTCACCGATCGCATCTAAGCGGTGCTGTGCGTGCGAATCCAGTACGTACGACTCAAGCAATGTGTCGTGCTTGATGCCGTTCAATTGCAAATGATGATTCGCTAAAACATGACTGTCGTATTTAAGATGTTGGCCAATTTTGTACGCATCGTGCGATTCAAGCCATGGTTTAAGTGCCGTCAAAACGACATTCAATGGCAGTTGTTCAATATTTTGCATGCCTTCATGTGCGACCGGAATATACCAACCGGCATCTTGCTCAACCGCAAATGACAGTCCCACCAAGCGCGCCGCGTGTGAGTTGAGCGAAGTGGTTTCGCAGTCAAAAGCAACAAGATCAGCACGATTCAATGCGTTGAGTAAATCACTCAAACCGTTTTCAGTATTAACGATGGTGGTTTTAACTGCCATTTTGCTCAATGGCTGTGCTGGCTCAAGTTCATTACTCGATTCAACAGCAGGTTGATTTTCTGCTGCAAATAAATTACCACTGCTTGCTGGTCTAGCCTCGGTAGAATCAGTCGCAGGCGCATCGAGGTTTTTGAGCCAAGTTCTAAAACCCGATCGACTGTACAGCGCACGTAAAGCTTCAACATCATCCGCTTTAAACTTCACCGATTCTAATTCAGGCACAACAGTTGATAAATCAACATCGCATTTCACCGTGACCAACTGACGCGCTTGTGGCAGCCAGTCCAATGCTGAGCGTAAGTTTTCGCCGACCTTGCCGCCGACTTTTTCAGCATTGGCGATTAAGTTGTCTAACGTTTCATATTCAGTCAACCACTTCACCGCGGTTTTCGGGCCAACCTTTTTGACACCCGGCACGTTATCGACCGCATCGCCGACGAGCGTTAAATAATCCACAATGCGTTCAGGCGGCACGCCGAATTTAGCCACAATACCCGCCGAATCAAGCACATCATCACTCATCGTATTGAACCACAACACGGAGTCATCCACCAATTGGGTCAAATCTTTATCCCCAGTCGCCATGACCGTTGCCCAGCCACGTGCTGTCGCAGTTTTGGACAGCGTACCGATCACGTCATCTGCCTCCACGCCCTCCACGGTCAAAACCGGCCAACCGAGTGCGGCGACTGCCGTCTCGATTTCAGCGATTTGGGTGACCAGATCATCGGGCATTTTGTCGCGATTGGCTTTGTATTCTGGATACCAGTCGTCGCGAAATGTTTTGCCTTTCGCGTCAAATACGCACACGGCATGTGCCGTCGGCACGGCAGTACGCAAGCGTTTGAGCATATTGATCATGCCATACAGTGCGCCGGTCGGTGTGCCGCTCGGGCTGCGTAAATCAGGTAAAGCATGATAAGCGCGGTATAAAAAACTCGAACCGTCCACAAGCAATAAAGTCTCTGGCGCACGCGCCATTAAATCGGTGATTTTTTTCATATTCATTTAATTTTTGTTGATACGACAGGTCAATCAATCCGTTCATGCTTAAGCACAACTCAAATAAAATTCGCAAACCGCATACCGTTTTTTCAAAATGAGTCGTACAATAAAGCCCATGATTCAAACAACCTGAGTAGATCAATGAACCAACAAGCCAAAGAAAAACTTCAAACCTTAAGCGAAACCCATCTCGTAGACATCGAAAAATCTAGTTTCATTAAAGCACGCGAATCATGGCATGTGCTTGGTATTATGTCAGAATTTGTCAATGCTGCCGAGCAATTGGCTAATATTCGTCCCGCTGTTAGTATTTTTGGCAGCGCACGTATCAAACCTGATCATTCAGATTATAAAAAAACCGAAGAGTTGGCTGCATTATTGTCTAATGCAGGTTTTGCAGTGATCTCGGGTGGAGGTCCAGGCATTATGGAGGCTGCAAATAAAGGGGCTTATTATGGTAAAGCACCAAGCGTTGGTCTTAACATATTATTGCCTCATGAACAGTCTGGTAATGAATATCAAAATATTTCTCTCAACTTTCATCACTTTTTTTCACGTAAAGTCGCTTTTGTCAAATATGCGACTGCTTATGTAGTGATGCCAGGAGGTTTGGGGACACTGGACGAATTATTTGAAGCACTGACGCTGATTCAAACCCACAAGTCCAAAAAAATGCCTATATTTTTATATGGTACAGAGTTCTGGAGCGGCTTATGGTCTTGGATAGAAGAACAATTATTAAGTAGAGGGCTAATTTCGGAATCAGACCTTGAGTTAGTTCAAGTAACGGACAATCCAAAGTTCATTGTCAAATCTATATTTGATTTTTATGAAAAACGCGGTTTTGAGCTGACTGAAGAAGAGCGCTCACAGATGCTTCAACTCTAAAATCGTCAAACCATCATCTGATCATTTGGGCGCATATTATTCATGCGCCCTTAATTTTTACACTATTTTTATACCATCCCTGTCAAAATCACCGCAAACATCATTCTACGGTGAGTGACATGAACACCAAACCCCATTATTTACGCGACATCTTTTACAGCACAATTGCTGCAGTTGAACTGCACTGCTGGCAATGCCATTAATTGGCCGAATGAATCTGGTCAATATTGTCATGTTGTTTTTACTCATGGTGGTTTTACTCACGGTCAAGATGGGGCGAACAGCAGGGGTGACTGTGGCGTTTGTGAGCGCGGCGTTATTTGACGTGCTGTTTGTCGAACCACGCTTTTCATTTTCGGTAACTGATGCACAATGGCGCGGCCAACCATTTCAACTTACCGCCCAATCGCGTGGTAGAGCTGGGGACGCAAATCGGTTTGTGATAAGCCACGATGCTGGCCTAAAATTTGTTAAAATACCAGTCATCACGCTGCGCGTTATGTTTTTAACTTAACGCGCAGTTTTTATGTCTACTATTGAAACCATCCATGGCCGTTTTTACCCCCATCACCTCTGACGAATTACGCGAATGGCTGCACCCTCTTAATCTTGGCGAACTTGTCGATTTTAAAGGGATTGCCAGCGGCATCGAAAACACCAATTTTTTTGTCACGCTGACCGATAAAGGCATACAAACTGACTATGTATTGACACTCTTTGAAGTGTTGACTGCCGAGCAACTGCCGTTTTATCTTGAGCTGATGCAGCACTTGGCCGCTAAAAATATTCCCGTACCGCGTCCTTATGCCGACGCTAACGGCCAACTCTTTAGAATGCTCGCTGGTAAACCCGCGTGTCTGGTCAGCAAATTGAATGGTACGGATACTGCAAGCCCCACACCCGAGCACTGCGCCAGCGTCGGACGCACTTTGGCACAAATGCATCTGGCTGGTCGTGATTTTAAAATTCAGCAACCTAACTTGCGCGGTCTTGATTGGTGGCTGATGATGGAAAATCAAGTTGCCAGCTTCTTACCAGACAAAATCGCCGAGCTTCTGCGCGACGAAGTGTCGGCACAACAGGCGTTTGCTCAAACCGCGGTGTATCAAAATCTGCCAAGCGGTGCTGGGCACTGCGACCTGTTTGTCGACAATGTTTTATTTGCATCTCCTGACGAGCCGGCTTTCATTGATTTTTATTTCGCAGGCGTTGATAAGTTTTTGTTTGACCTCGCCGTTACCGTCAATGATTGGTGTATTGACCGTCAAACAGGTGAATTATTGCCAGAGCATTTTGCCGCGATGATGAACGCCTACCATACCGTCAACCCATTGAACGATAACGACAAAGCGGCTTGGACTATGATGTTACGGGCAGCCGCCCTGCGCTTTTGGATTTCACGCCTGTTTGATTTTTATCGAACGCGCGATGCCGAAATGCTCACCCCCAAAGACCCAACGCACTTTGAACGCATTTTACAAAGCCGCCGCGCACTCGATGCCGCTCTCACCCCTTGGATTAATACACAAACCACATCATGACTACTGAAAACACACCAACCCCGATTGTTGTCCCATTTACCATCTCACGCATGCCCATCGGCAGCGCATTTAAATGGTTTAAAAATGCCCTATTGCTCCTCAAAGCTCAAATATGGATCCAATTCATCACCGTTGCATGGGTATTACTCACCTTAATATTACTCATGCTCGCCTTGCCCGATGTACCCATTTTTGGCATCGCCCTCGCCGCCCTCGTCTTTCCCGCCCTCTCATTCGGCATGGCTGACGTCAATCAGAAAGTCCGCCTACAACAACCCGTCAACCCACTAGATGTATTCTCAGGGCTGCACCCCAATCACCGCACCCGCTTATTGGCAATCGGTGCCTTTCTAGCAATCTTGCTGTTCGCCTCATTCACCGCCATGAGTCAATTTGACTTCAGTCCGCTCACACGCCTCTCCGAAAGCATGATGAATCGTACCGACACCATAGAGACCGCCGAACTCCTGCAAAAACTGGAGCAAGCCCGACTTGACCCCGCATTTGTTCGAGCAGCCATCACGGTTGATCTTTTTGTATTGCTCAACCTCACCCTCATCGCCCTACTTGCTTACGCGCCCTTATTTGTGGCGTGGCAAAACGCTCAACCCATTCAAGCCATCGGCTTATCTTTACTGACGGTTTGGCGTAATATTTTGCCCTTGATTGTTTTGATCTTTCTCGTACTGGCGGTCACCATCGTTGTCTACATCGTCCTCGCCGTCATCATGCTCACAGTTCCCTTAGTCGCATTTTGGCTGGCACTCCCGATTTCATTCCTATTTTTCGCATTCTTATTCGCACTCGTTTTCACCAGCTATCACAGCATCATTGTTTCCAGCTTAGAAAAAAGTGTTCAAAGCAGCTTGAATGTCTAAATAAAAGCAATCCGACCACAAAATTTCCTTGACAAACAGGGTCAAGATCACCATAATTGCAATCTTTCGGCGAATTAGCTCAGTCGGTTAGAGCGACGGAATCATAATCCGCAGGTCCGGGGTTCGAATCCCTGATTCGCCACCATTACATTGACCAGTAAGCCCCACGGTTAGCAAAAAAACCCGCATAAAAATTGAGTTTAGCGGGTTTTTTGTCATCCATAGCCAACGATGGTAAACCCTCGCATTTAAAATAATTGTGTACCAGACTGTGTACCATGATAATATTCAACTATAAAATCTAACTTATTGGTACACACTACAGCCAAAAAAGCATTCAAACACAGCATTTATGGGGATATGGCAATGGCAACAGAGAAACTCAATCCTTCAAAATTGCCCAAGGACATCAGCAACATAGAACGCGCCCTAAGTGGCGATACGGTAGCACTTGCCCTCTTCACCACCCCGACAGGTGAAACAACAATTCCCAAAAGTTTAGCCGACGGTAAAGGGCTTACCTTACTACGCCAAGATAGCGGCTCATGGATATGGTTTTACCGCTACAGAATCAACGGACGGGCAAGCAAAATGTCTTTAGGTGCTTACCCACTCACAACGCTGGCAATGGCACGGCAAGCACACAAAGAA
>JBIKPB010000108.1:0-5697 GCA_044357705.1 Formosimonas sp.
TCTTAAACAGCCTGACTGTCAGATTTTGTCAGCAGCCGTAACCTGCATAGAATCAATTTCAATCGTTCGCCATTCTTTCAAGAGCGTCTGGCGTCTACGCGGATAGCGCTCGTCCAATATCTGCAAAGCCACAATGCGATCCGCACGAAAATGTCGGAAATCCTGCCGAACCTCACACCATGCCACCAACACCCGCACGTGCTCAAAGTACCCCAACGCGACAGGCCAGATGATTCGGTGCGTGATGTTGTCCTTCAAATCACAATACGTCACCCGCGCACGACGCTCACGCCGAATAGCTTGGCGAATATCTGGCAAGACGTTATGCTCAGCAGCTTCAATAGAAACAACAGGCGAATTCGCACACTGCGGCGCAATCAGCAATGTGCTTTCATCCAAAATATGCCGCAAATCAGCGGGCAATACCGCTTCTATTTTGGTCAAAGCTTTGCGCGACGCACCGCTTAACTGCGCATCACCTCGAGCCGCAACCCAACTCAAGCCCAAAACCAAAGACTCAATTTCCTCAGTCGAGAACATCAACGGCGGCAACATAAAACCCGAACGCAAAACATACCCCAACCCCGCCTCACCCTCAATCGGCGCGCCCTGCTCCTGCAATGTCGCAATGTCTCGATACAACGTGCGCAAACTGATACCCAACTGCTCAGCCAAATGCGTACCCGTGACGGGAAATTTATGACTGCGTAAAATTTGGATTAAATCAAGGAGGTGATTGTCAAATAATCAAAACGCCACGAGTATAACCCTGTGGCGTTTGCTGTAGTGCGGTAAGGCGCAATAAGCGTTTTTTATGCATTGCGCCGCATGTACCTAAAAAGTGACCTCGTATAATTCGAGACATACGGCGCAATGCGCCTTCGGCTTACGCGTTTAGATAAATATTGAAATAAAACCAATAACCGCAAAGAAACCACTGATCCAAGTCAGTGGAATGGGGATAATCGGCGTCGTCAATCGAAGATTTTTCTTAGCCGAAAGAAAGTACGTCCACAAGAAAACCAATGAGAAAAACGTTGCACCAAAAATATTACTCCCTCGTCGCCCCTGTGTCACGCTTTCCCCAAAAACCGCCTGTATGGCTGGCATGAGCAACAACATCAGAACAAACGGCACAATCACCGCAATTAAAAATCCTATATAGTGCCCCAACAATGGAATCGAAACCACCCGATGCAAAAGACTCGGCTTAAATTGCCCCGCATATTGATTTTGATGATTAACACCAGCATTCGCCTCATCACCATTGCCTACGGCAACTTTGTTGGCTTTAAAAGGCAAAATAGGTTCTGCCAGTAGATGTTGTTTTTCTGCTTCGTACCGATTCTTATGAAATGGATCTAAAGGGTATAGATTCCACGTACTGTCTTGATATTCCACCATGGCCACCATCACCATAACAAAATCATATGAATCACTACGCGCACCACCCCACATCAAACGCCCCAAAAGATAAGAGCGTGCATATTCAATCCATGTGCCATAGACTTTGGTTATTTGATAAAGTGCTCTGAGGATATAACTCATCGCCTGCTCCTGTGTCAGATAGCCCAAATAATGCGACTCACTGGCAACAAACACCACACGCCCATAATCCCACGCATCAACCCTTTGCGAAAAAAGGTCAGCCTCACTGGCAATTAAGCGATAGTGTAGTATTCTTGGCAAAGCCTCTTTTAGGTTTTGAGCAAACGCCAAGGCCCGCGAATCCTCATCAGCACCCGACTGCCCACGATACACAGCCAATGTATCGCCCCAATAAACCCTATGTCCCTCTGTCAAAAGCCACTCAAGCGTCTCTTCTGCTGAATCACTATCCGTAATCCCCCACGAACCAGCCAATCCATCCACATCGATTGTTTGTTGTGGCTTAAGCAAAGCATTCACAGGATAATCATTCGCCCATGCCAAAAAAGCCCCCAAACTCATGGCTTTTTGATGCTCTATCGACATGTCTGACTCTTGGGCAAAAATCAAGTCCGTACTAAATTGTTTCTCTGAAAGAGAGATGAGTTTCATAAGTGACTTTCCTTTAGTTACACCACATACTAACCAGCGCAGGCGAAATGAGCGCAGAAAATAACGACTGCTTGGTTATTTACTTAAAAATCACAAATAATCCGTCAAACCATGCTCGGCGAGTTTTGCGCACAGTATCTTTTAGAACAAAAGATTGCGAATTAAGCCCGCAATGACACATTATATAAATAATGACGCTGAGCCAATCGTACTCGCTTGCGTTACTTAAAAAACGCCACAAGTATAAACCTCGTGGCGTTTTAGTTACAACTCAACAACTCATTTTTTCTTCTGTGGAGGCAAATCCGTACAAACTCCTTTAAATACCTCCGCCGCCATACCGACCGACTCACCCAATGTCGGATGTGGATGGATGGTTTTGCCGATGTCGACGGCATCCGCACCCATTTCAATCGCGAGGCAAACTTCACTGATGAGATCGCCCGCGCCGGTACCCACGATACCACCACCGATGATGCGGTTGGTTTCTAAATCAAATATAAGTTTGGTGAAGCCTTCGTCACGACCATTGGCATTCGCACGCCCTGATGCCGCCCATGGAAATACACCTTTGCCGACTTTACGGCCTTCGGCTTTGGCTTGGTCTTCGGTGACGCCTGCCCAAGCGACTTCGGGGTCGGTGTAGGCGACGGATGGGATTTGGCGTACGTCGAAGTAGGCTTTTTCACCAAATGCAGCTTCGGCAGCGATGTGGGCTTCGTGCACGGCTTTGTGCGCGAGCATGGGTTGGCCGACAATGTCGCCGATGGCGAAAATGTGCGGGACATTGGTGCGCATTTGCGCATCGACATTGATGAAGCCACGATCCGTAACCGCGACACCGGCTTTGTCTGCCGAAATCAACGAGCCGTTGGGCGAGCGGCCGACGGCGACGAGCACCATGTCGTAGCGTTGCGGCTCGGCGGGCGCAGTGGATTTGTCATTGGCTTTTTCAAATGTGACCCAAATGCCATCTTCGCGTGCGTCAACGGCGACGGTTTTGGTATTGATGTAAACGTTGTCAAAACGCGCGTCGTTGTACTTTTGCCAAACTTTAACGAGATCACGATCCGCGCCTTGCATCAAACCGTCCATCATTTCGACTACGTCGAGGCGCGCACCGAATGATGAATAGACCGTAGCCATTTCAAGGCCGATGATACCACCACCAAGGATGAGCATTTTGCCCGGTACTTGGCGCAATTCGAGCGCGCCGGTTGAATCAACAATGCGTGGATCCTCAGGAATGAACGGCAACTTAACCACACGTGAGCCGGCGGCAATAATCGCTTTGGCGAAACGCACAACTTTTTTGACATCGGTGGTTTCTGAGCCCGTGCCGGTGGTTTCGGTGACTTCCATGTGATTGGCGTCAAGGAACTGACCGATGCCGCGCACGGTCGTGACTTTACGCGCTTTAGCCATGCCGGCGACACCACCCGTGAGTTTTTTGACCACGTTGTCTTTGTACTCGCGCAACTTGGTCAAATCGACTTCGGGCTTAGTGAATGTAATGCCGTGCGAACCCATGTGTTGAACTTCATCCATAATTGCGGCAGTGTGCAGCAATGCTTTAGATGGAATGCAACCCACGTTGAGGCATACACCGCCGAGGCTGGCGTAACGCTCAACCAAAATCGTATTCATCCCCAAATCAGCCGAACGGAATGCAGCTGAATAACCACCCGGACCAGCACCGAGTACAAGCATTTCGCACTCGATATCCACTGCGCCATTGTACGAACCGGCAGGCAACACGATTGGCGCAGCTGCAACAGGAACGGCAGGCGCTGTGGGTGTCACTGGGCTTGCGGCAGCTGCTGGAGCAGCGGCTTCTGATGCGGTGGCTTCGAGCACGACCACAACCGTACCCTCGCCGATTTTATCACCCATATTGACTTTGATCTCTTTGACCACACCTGCCGCGCTAGATGGCACGTCCATCGTGGCTTTGTCTGACTCAAGCGTGACCAGTGCGTCTTCAACAGCGATGGTGTCACCGACTTTGACGTGAATCTCAATCACGGGTACGTCACTGTAATCACCGATATCCGGCACTTTTACTTCGATTAATTGACTCATATTATTCTCCTCGCAGGCGGCTCGGCTGGCAGCCGGTGCTCTTACATTCTTGTACCCGATCATTCAAAAAACGGGCTTGATCGCGTGTCATATTCAAGCGGCAATTCACATACAAAACCAGTTCGCCATCCTCTTGCTTAATGCAACGATCGTCACGTTTAGCCATCCAATCTAGCTGAACGGATTTAAGTATCTTGCGATCAGCCGGTTTTAAACGATTAGACAAATCGGCATAAGTCGCGTTCAAATCTTTGTCGACCTGCTGATAAACCTTGTCTTTGCAATAAAACTCGTCAAACGCATTACGTGCATTGTCGCAATTGTCCGCCCAAGCACTTGCACTGGCGCACGACAGCGCCGCCAATGCACCGAGCAAACGCAATTTCGTAGGTAATTTTTTCATTCCGAACTCCTTACATCAAGACGCGGCGGAAATCTGCCAAAATCGATGCGAGGTACGCATTGAATCGCGCAGCAGCCGCACCGTCGATCACACGGTGATCGAACGACAAGCACAATGGGCAAGTCAAGCGTGGCTCAAATACGCTGCCATTCCAGACCGGTTTCATCGCTGATTTCATCACACCCAAAATCGCAACTTCAGGCGCATTGATGATCGGCGTGAAAGACGTGCCGCCGATGCCGCCGAGTGACGAAATCGTGAAGCAACCGCCGCTCATGTCGGCGGGTTTGAGTTTGCCTTCGCGCGCTTGTTTGGCGAGCTCGCCCATTTCAATGGTGATTTGTGCGATGCCTTTTTTGTCCGCGTCTTTAATTACCGGTACCATCAAGCCATTTGGCGTGTCGGCGGCGAAGCCAATGTTGTAGTACTTTTTGAGCACCAAATTATCGCCGTCAATTGATGAGTTGAATTCTGGGAATTTTTTGAGTGCTTGCACCGATGCTTTGATGATGAATGCGAGCATTGAGAACTTAACGCCCTGCTTCTCGTACTCTTTGTTCATCTGCACGCGGAATTTCTCAAGCTCGGTCACGTCAGCGTCTTCGTTGACGGTAACGTGCGGAATCATGACCCAGTTGCGTGACAGATTTTGACCCGAGATTTTTTTGATGCGTGAGAGCGGTTGTGAATCGACTTCGCCAAACTTGGTAAAGTCAACCTTCGGCCACGGCAACAAATCAAGACCAATACCCGAACCACCGGCAGATGGCGCACTCATCATGCCCGGTAATGCAGTTTGACCAGTCATGACTGATTTGATAAAACCACGAACGTCGTCTGGCGTGATGCGACCTTTAGGACCTGTGCCTTTGACCAAGCCGATATTGACACCCAACTCACGGGCAAATTTACGCACCGATGGCGATGCATGAGCGGTGGTTGATGCAGCGACTGCAGGCGTAGCCGGTGCGGGAGCAGCAGTTGGTGCTGGAGCGGCGACTGATGTTGGTGTTGCAGGCGCGGCGGCAGGAACTGATGCTGCCGCAGAAGCAGATGCGGGAGCTGCCGAAACCGCTGCACCAGATGACTCGAGCACAACAACGACCGTGCCTTCACCAATTTTGTCACCCAAAGCGACTTTGATTGCTTTCACGACACCAGCGGCAGACGAC
>JBIKPB010000109.1:0-5684 GCA_044357705.1 Formosimonas sp.
TCTTCCATCACGATTTGCTGCACTGGCTGCTCAAACTTGACCGCTTCAAACCGGCGAAAGTGCATTAACGTCAATTGCTTTTACCATCCCATCGTTTGCCGTTGCGTAGCAGGAATGCCAATAACTGTTGTTTGGCTTGCCGCTGTAAATGTTTCATATCTTCACGCGCTCGCGTTAATAGCGGATTTCACCGCCATCACCACACCAATTGGTCGGCTTAGTCATGGCGTCGTTCGGCGTCGCGGCGATTGGGGTCCTAATCTATAGCTGGCGGGTGCAAAATATCTTGGTTGCACCGGAGTGTGTTTAAAGCACGGAGATGAATCAGATTAAAAACGCCACGGAAGATTGCCGTGGCGTTTTTTATTTTGCTTGTACTACCATTTCATCATCGGTAATGGATTGAGAGGCGAGCGTTTGAATTGCTCTTTGGTCAGTCGAGTGAGGTTCTTATGGAAGCCGAGATTGGGAAAACGTTGGCAAACCGCTCGATAAAACCTTTTGTCTAAGCCGAAACGGCGCAGACCAAATGATACGTCCGTCCAGTCGCCTTTACGCATGACTTCAACTAATGGGAACCGGCTGTTTTTAACGGAACGGAATTTATGATGCAGATCAATCATTTCACTAATCTCGTCAAGCCATTCGGTTTGGTTGTGTTCTTTTAAGTACGCTTGCGCCAGCGCAATCGAAGGTGGTAAATAATCCACCACGTCATTCGGCCAAATGCCGAGGTCATGAAAGGCCGCCGCAATGATGATTTTTTCAAGCTGTTCACCCTCACACGGATGGAATGCAAGGCAAAAGTTAATCATGCGGTAACAGTGATTTTTATAGGGCTCGTACTGCGTACCGAGTAAGGTTCGAGGTTCGGATAAAATGTGCTCAAGTAAAGGTAAATGTTCGGTAATATTCATGTTGTTTTCTCTTTTTTGCGTACAATCGTGCGCATTGTGGAGCCGTAATTATACGGATAAACGCTTCAAATATGAATTGCAAATTGTGCGAATAAGCATGAAATGGCTTACAGGTTGAAAGGAGTGGATGTGAATACAATGAATCAGGCGATTTTAAAGCGGCTCAAAACCAACAGTCGCATGAGCTGGCAGCAAATCGGCAAAGAGGTTCACTTGACCGGTCAAGCGGTTGCTGCGCGCGTGCAACAAATGCAAGATGATGGTGTTATTGCTGGCTTCACCATTCGCCAAAATCAGGTGGAGCGACATCTGATTACCGTGTTTATGGAGCAGCCTAATTTTGATGCGTTTGATCGCTTTTTACAATCGGATGAGCGAGTTGAGCGGGCTTATAAAGTCACTGGCGAGGGTTGTTATCAGATTGAGTTTATATCGTTGAGTCGGGGTGATTTAGAGCCTTTTTTGAATGCGTTGTTACCCTACGGTAAATATAAAGTGTTGAGTGTAATTCGTTGTGTAAAGTAGTTTCTCATTGGTTATTGGTGTCTCAGTTATAGCTGATCATTCATAAAATAGGGTAAAAATCATCATGGAGTCACCGTCGAGTCATTCACGCCGTCCTTTGGCGGTACGCAGTGCGGGTTGGGTCAAAAAAATCGCTTTGGCACTGACACGTTCGGGTATTGCACCCAATACAATTTCGATCATGAGCATGGTATTTGCAGCATCTGGTGCGTTACTGCTTTGGCTTTCTGCCGAGTTGAGTGATGGGGCGCGTATCATCGCTTACATTTGTACAGCAGTACTGATTCAGTTGCGTTTGTTATGTAATTTGGTTTTTGCAGGCGTGATCGCATGAATACGATAAGGAATGAAATGCCGCAATATTCGAGGTGATTTGTTTTGTGGGTTTGAGTTTGAGCGCAGAGATACAGGTACGTGAAAAGAATTTGTGTGCGATTTATACTGAAAATTTATTGATGGGTAAAAAATGATGTGGTTATTATTCAATTTAATTTTAAAAGGTATTGCTGCCGTATTGGGCTTAGTACTTATTGATGCATGTGTTTCTTTGGGATTGAGTTTTATCCCGATCAATAATGATTTTCAATCGCTGTCGGACTCTGCGGTGGGTACGGATGTTTATATTCGCTCCAATGGCGTGCATACCGATCTTGTTTTACCGATGACAAGTGGTGTGCGGGATTGGCGAGATGTCATTCCAACGCAAGATTTACACAATGAAGCCGGTGCGTTGAGTTACATTTCGTTTGGCTGGGGCGATAAAGGGTTTTATTTAGAGACACCAACTTGGGCGGACCTTAAAGCATCGACTGCTTTTGTCGCAGCTTTTGGCTTAGGCTCAACTGCGATGCATGTTGAGGCGGTCGCTCAGCCAAAAGTGGGTAACATGATACGCCGTGTTCGTGTGACTGATGCACAGTTGGCAATGTTAGTGGCGCATGTTGATCAAAGCTTTGTTTATGATGCTTCTGGGCGCGTCCAGAAAATAAATACTCAAGCGAACTATAATGAGCACGATGCGTTTTATGAAGCGGTCGGTCGTTACTCGATTTTTACGACGTGTAACGAATGGACCCGCGCCGGTTTGAGTGTTGCGGGTATCAAAACCGTGGTTTTTTCACCGCATGATGCGGGTGTATTGCGGTATTTGCCGCAGTAATTTTTTATTTCAAAGGAGCTTTTATGCATAACCTTTATGACATCATTGTCCCGCCATTGGTTAATCGCTTTCAGGCGTTGGATCAAATTTTGACGTTGCTGACGCAGCATTGCGAAACGCATAAAGTCAAAGAAGAGTTTTTCATCAATGACCGTTTGTATCCGGATATGTTGCCTTTGTCCAGTCAAGTTCGTATTGCAACCGATATAGCAAAAGGTGCAGTTGGTCGTTTGACAGTACTGGAAATTCCCAAATTTGAGGACAACGAAACCACGATTGCCGAATTGCAAGCGCGTTTGCGTGCATTGATTGACTTTTTTGCCACGCTCAATGCAGAGGTGTTTAACGGTGCAGAATTTAAAATCGTGACGGTCAAGCGTGCGAATGGTGAGGTTGAGGCCAACGGTTGGGATTACGTGCAAAATTTTGTACTGCCGAATGTGTATTTTCATTTGGCAACCGCCTATAACATTTTGCGCCATCGCGGTGTGGTGTTGGGTAAGAAGGATTTTATCGGTCGTTTGTAAGCAATATGAGTACCGTCTTCTTACAAAGTTAAGCACCCAGCGGCCTTGGCCGCTGTTTTGTTGGATGAACGCTTTTTGACTGGATGTCCACCGTTGTTCAATGTAATTATTGAATGGCTGGAGTGGATTCTATTGTGACTTAATCTTTATGACTTTATTTCAATGATGTTGCCGATTTTATATTCGTTCCGTCGTTGCCCATATGCCATGCGTGCACGTTTGGCGATTCGTGCCTGTGAGGTTCCGGTGGTTTTGCGCGAAGTGTCTTTAAAATCCAAGCCGCAAGCGATGTTGGCAATTTCGCCCAAAGCGACGGTGCCGGTTGTGCAATTGCCGGATGGTCGTGTGCTGGAGCAAAGTTTGGACGTGATGGTTTGGGCTGCGGGAGATGCTTGGCTGACCGATGACGTGCCTGAATGGATCGCGCGCAATGACGGCTATTTTAAAGCGGCATTGGATCGTTACAAATACGCCGAGCGTTTTCCTGAGCAGCCGATGGAAATGTATCGTGCGCAGGGCGAGGTGTTTCTAATGGAGTTGAATGAGCGATTAAGCCGGCAGGATTTTTTGGGTGGTGAGATGCCAAGTGCTTTGGATTGGGCAATTTTTCCGTTTGTGCGGCAATTTGCTGGTGTGGATCGGGTGTGGTTTAATGCCTTGCCTTTTCGACCGCTGATCAATTGGTTGACGTATTGGCAGGAGTCTGATTTATTTGCCAGTATCATGTCGCATCATCAGCCTTGGCAAGAAGGCGATCCTGAGATTGTTTTTTAGTACCGGCTTAACGATTTGTTGAATTTGAGAGGGTAATGTTATGCCCATTTGGGTCGATGCGGACGCGTGTCCGAAAGTGATTAAAGAAATTTTATACCGCGCCGCGATGCGTACCGAAACGGTAACGACGCTGGTCGCCAATCAGATGCTGTATGTGCCGCCATCACCTTGGATTAAGGCGGTGCAAGTCCCCGCGGGTTTTGATGTGGCGGATAACGAAATTGTGGTGCGGGCGCAAGTGGGAGATTTGGTGATCACCGCTGATATTCCGCTGGCGGCGCAAGTGGTCGCGAAAGGCTCGTTGGCATTAAACCCGCGCGGTGAAATGTATACGCAAGAGAATATTGCTTCGCTGCTGACGATGCGTGATTTTATGGCGACATTGCGCGACAGTGGGGTGCAAACCGGAGGTCCTGCGGCATTCAGTGCGCGTGATGGGCAAAATTTTGCCAAGATTTTGGATGGCTGGTTGAGGCGAGCTCGCTAAGTCATCATCGTCAATCAAGTGTTGGGTAGTTGGTTTGGACGCATTACAGGGTTCAAGTCCATTGGTAGTTAAAGAGTAAAAAGCGGGCATCATGCCCGCTTTTTTATTGTGAAACGAAAGTCTTTGGTTCTGCTGTGATGGGCTTCTTCGGGCATCATGTGAATGTAGCGCCAATTTTCGTTGTATTGTCCCAACTTGAGCATGGCAAGATCGAATGGGTCATAGCGTTCACCGATGGCTTTGAAGTGGCGACCATAACCAGAGTCGCCGCCGACATAAATCGCGTGGTTGGGCGACTTGATGATAAACGATGCCCACAATGTATTGTTTCGTGTCAAACCACGGCCTGAGAAGTGGCGGTCGGTGCTGCGGTGAAAGTATGCCCCTCAACGGTTATCGAATCATGCCAGTTGAGCTCTGTGATTTGGCTGGGCTCATAATTCCAAAAGCGCAGATGTTCAACTACACCGATCGGTACGATGGCGCGTTCAAGCGGCCGCAGGGATTGTTAAACCTTTAATCACGGCAGGGCGTTCAATGAATGTTGCCAGTACCCTTTGAACATTCGGGAAGTTACTGATGCCGACCAAATCTCCTGCTTTATGAAATCCGATTAAGTTGTGTACCCATGGGAAAATCGCAATGTCGGCAATGGTATATTCATCACCCAGCATCCAGTTGCGGTTTTCGAGGTGTTTGTCCAGTACGCCGAGTAAGCGCTTGGATTCGCCGACATAGCGCTCTAACGGACGCTTATCTTCGTATTCTTTACCCGCAAATTTATGAAAGAAACCGAGTTGGCCGAACATCGGACCGATGCCGCCCATTTGGAACATCAGCCATTGGAAGGTTTCGTAGCGGCCTGCGGCATCTTTCGGAATCAGTTTTCCTGCTTTTTCTGCCAAATAAATTAAAATCGCGCCGGACTCAAATAAAGGCAAAGGCTCTCCATCTGGCCCATTTGGATCAATGATGGCGGGAATTTTGTTGTTTGGATTGAGTGATAAAAACTCCGGTGTCATTTGATCGTTGGTGCCAAACGAAACCAAATGCGGCTCGTAGGGCAAGCCGAGTTCTTCCAGTAAAATCGAAACCTTAACGCCATTGGGGGTCGGTAATGAATACAATTGGATCTGGTCTGGATTTTGAGCGGGCCAACGTTGCGTGATCGGGAATTGGTCGAGTGTGGTTAGAGGTGGCCTCACAAAATTGAACAACCCTATAAGTGATAAAGTTTACTCAACAAGCCAGTAAAATGGCAGAAAAAGGAGTAACACAATGTCACGCCGTCAACG
>JBIKPB010000009.1:0-17684 GCA_044357705.1 Formosimonas sp.
GTCGATGGTTCGCACATTCAGGTGTTGTTGTTGACGCTGTTTTACAAGCATTTCCCCAAACTCATTGAACTCGGTCATATTTACATTGCGCGTCCACCGTTATTCCGTGTCGATGTACCTGCTCGCGGTAAAAAACTCGCACAAAAAGTTTATTGTTTGGATACAGATGAGTTGATACGTATTCAAGATAAATTGTTGCAAGATGGTGCCAAAGAGGGCGCTTGGCAAGTATCACGCTTTAAAGGTTTGGGTGAAATGAATGCCGATCAGTTGTGGGAAACCACAATGAATCCAGACACGCGCCGCTTGTCGCAAGTGGTTTTGAATACTGAGCGAGTGGCCGATGACGGTGCAAGCAAAATCATGATGACGATGCTGATGGGCAAAACCGAAGCCTCATCACGCCGTGCGTGGATTGAGGAAAAAGGTAATTTGGTCAATGCCGATATCTAATCGATCTAATCGGTATTTTGTCGCTTGATAAGTTAAATCTGTATCTGTATTAAAAACGCCACATTAAAGGGCGCATCCATATTTATCTTGTCAACTCAGCGTATGATGAAACGTTAAATTGTTTCAACTACAAGGATTTTTAGTGAAGTTCATTCAAAAACGTTTATTTTTACTCATCGCTGCATTGGGTTTGTTCGGTTTGGCTTGGGTGCGTCCAGCTCAAGCCGGTGGTTTATACGTTTACGTCGATCCGCAAGGTGTACCGCATTATGCGTTGCAGCAATTGGATGAGCGTTATCAATTGTTCGTCAACGAGAACGTTTCACTGTCCGACGATGTGATGATCGTGCATGCAAATGACGGCATGCAAGCCAAATTGCCTGATATGAGTAAATATGCCAAAAATGATCGTAGTGGCATGAGTTTACCCAGTGGCATACGTATTGCCGCGCCCTCTAAATCGGTGCTCAATCGGCTGTTGCGCAATCAATCGCTTGCGCGTTTTGAGGCGATTATCAGCCGCCATGCACGCTCGGCTGGTGTAGATGTGAATTTAGTCAAAGCAGTTATGGCAGCTGAGTCCGGCTTTAATCCAAATGCAATTTCACCAAAAAATGCACAAGGTTTGATGCAGGTGATTCCACCGACAGCCGCGCGCTATGGCGTGACTACGGCGCAACTGATGAATCCTGAGCGTAATATTTATGCGGGTGTGCGTTATTTGGCGGATTTATCACGGATGTTTAAAGGACGACCTGAGTTAATCATCGCGGCTTATAACGCCGGTGAAGGTGCGGTTTATAAATACAATCGCCAGATTCCACCGTATAAAGAAACGCAAAATTACGTGCGTACTGTCTTGCAGTTTTATAACGTTTACAATCCGAGTGGGGTCAGTACGTTGGCTTACAATGACAATGCAAGGGCGCCGATGGTCGGTATGAACAATCGCCGTGCTGCACAACGGGTCAGCATGAAAGTGGGTGGACGGCTTAAGAATCCGATCGTGATCGATTAATCTTAATCAAATACAGCCACATAAAACAAAAGCCATGCAATTTGCATGGCTTTTGTTTCAGTATGGTACGAAGGTAGTAAAGTATTTAGGGTTTATCAATTTCAAGTGCCGTTCGCCAGATGTTTAATTTTTCATCAAATGATCGTGACGCGTGTGCTGGACTGGTTGAGGGTAATCGTATGTACTCAAGATCCAGCTCGTTGCTTGATGTGCCTAATGTAAATGTTGGCAGGACAAGTTTTTTAAAACTTTTCTCTGCGGTGGCACCGTTAAAATACACGCGTTTAATATTTGGGTATTGTTCAAAAAATGATTTGAAGTCATGCACTTCAATCGAATCGGCTTCGATGTTTGAGTCCAAACTGCCGGGGCGAACACATGAGTGCATAACATCCCATAAAGCAATGTCGGCTTTTTTTAAGGTGTCAATTCGCTCTTCGTAAGGGGCTGAGCGCGAAAAATTAAAAAGAGCTGCCATGATGCCCCAAAAAGCGTTGCGTGGATGGGCGTAGTATTGGTCGGATGCGAGAGAAATTGTGCTGGGCATGCTGCCCAAAATCAGAACGCGTGCAGATGGAGTGGTAATAGGGGCAAAGCTCGCGATACGGTTCATGAAGTTTGAGAAGTGATCGAGTTGAGTGCCCATAATAACCTCTTGACGGCTATTTGATGCAAAAACTTGTGTTGTGATATGGTCAATTATATTGAAAACCAGAGTAAACAAGCCCATAAAATTTGGGAGTTGAGCTTTTACACTTACCGCTATTTTCGCACCATCATTGTCATGGGCGTAAATGATTCCTTTATAATGCGCCATCTTGATTTTAACCCGAAGGATTTCCATGCAAACCCCTGATGACATCATGAGCTTAGACGACGACCGCGACGACGGTCAGGTTTTGCTCGCGCAGTACGCCGAGCGGGCTTATTTGGATTACGCCGTCTCTGTGGTCAAAGGTCGCGCGTTGCCCGATGTGTGTGACGGTCAAAAACCCGTGCAACGGCGAATTTTGTACTCGATGCACGAAATGGGCTTGTCGTTTAATGCCAAACCCGTCAAATCGGCGCGTGTGGTCGGTGACGTATTGGGTAAGTTTCACCCACATGGTGACTCGTCGGCTTATGAGGCTTTGGTGCGTCAGGCACAAAATTTCAGTTTGCGTTATCCATTGATCGACGGGCAGGGCAATTTTGGTTCGCGCGATGGTGACGGTGCGGCGGCGATGCGTTACACCGAGGTGCGTTTGTCGCCGATCGCTGCATTGTTGCTGGACGAGTTGGATATGGGCACGGTGGATTTTGTGCCGAATTACGATGGTTCGATGGATGAGCCGGCACTGTTACCGGCGCGTTTACCGTTTGTCTTGTTGAATGGCGCATCGGGCATCGCGGTCGGTATGGCGACTGAAATTCCATCGCATAACTTGACCGAAGTCGCCGCTGCAGCGATTGCGATTCTGAAAAAAACGTCGATCAGTGATGAAGACTTATGCACGATTTTACCGGCACCGGATTTTCCGGGTGGTGGGCAAATTACCAACAGTCTGGATGACATTCGCACGATGTATGCGACCGGCCGCGGTTCGATCAAGGTGCGTGCACGTTGGACGATTGAGGAGTTGGCACGCGGTCAGTGGCAATTGGTGGTGAACGAATTACCGCCGAATGCGTCGAGCCAAAAAGTGCTTGAGGAAATCGAAGAGCTATCCAATCCGAAAATCAAAACCGGTAAAAAAGCCTTGTTGCCTGAGCAGCAAAATACCAAAGCACTGTTACTCTCGATGCTTGATGGCGTACGCGACGAATCCGGTAAAAATGCACCTGTGCGTCTGGTATTTGAGCCGAAATCGAAAAATATTTCGGTTGATGATTTTACCAACATGCTGCTCTCAAATACGAGTCTTGAAGGTTCGGTATCACTGAACTTAGTGATGGTCGGTCGTGACGGTCGTCCGACGCAAAAATCGTTGCGCCAGATTCTGACCGAATGGGTCAGCTATCGCCAAGACGTGGTGCGCCGTCGTACTGCATATCGCGCGCAAAAAGTCGCCGATCGAATTCATATTCTTGAAGGGCGTGAGCAGGTTTTGCTCAATATCGACGAAGTCATTCGTATCATTCGCGAGTCGGATGAGCCTAAACCTGCCTTGATTGCAGCGTTTGGCTTGTCGGATCGGCAAGCCGAAGATATTTTGGAAATCCGGTTGCGTCAACTGGCGCGCTTGGAAGCGATCAAAATTGAGCAAGAATTGATGGCTTTGCGTGAAGAGTTGATGGGCTTGAATGAGCTCCTCTCTGATGATTCAGTGCTCAAACGTTTGGTCATCAAAGAAATCGAAGGGGATGCGAAAAAATTTGGTGACAACCGCCGCACATTGCTTGAAGAAGCGCAAAAAGCCTCACTCGAAGTCGCCGTTGTGGATGAACCGGTCACAGTCATCATGTCGCAAAAAGGTTGGGTGCGCGTGCGCACCGGTCATGGTGTAGATGTGACGACATTGACATTCAAGCAAGGGGACGACTTATACGCGATTTACACTTGTCGCTCAATTCATAATTTATATGCGATTGATTCTAAAGGTCGAGCGTACAGCGTGCCCGTATCCGCATTACCAGGCGGTCGTGGCGATGGTGTACCATTGCCGACGTTGATTGACGTACAAGATGGTGCACGGATTTTGGCATCATTTGCCGGATCGGACGATGCCAAAGTCGCGATTGCGACCACACAAGGTATGGGATTTTCATGCAAAGCGTGTGACTTGCAATCGCGTGTTAAAGCCGGTAAATCGTTTGTCAATCTGGCTGCTGGTGATACTTTACTCAAAGTCGCACAGATTACCGATCCTGATTTGTACCTCGCATGCTTGGCGTCTGATGGTCGATTGCTCAATTTCCCGTTGGTTGAACTCAAAGAGTTGTCCAGCGGTGGTAAAGGTGTGATTTTGATCGCTTTGGATGAAAAGGCGACGCTGTTGGACATTATGCCAAATGATGGTGTGGCGTTGTTGGTCCAACACACCGCGCGTGGTGGAAAGGCACAAGAATTGCGCTTGTCCGGCGGTAATTTACAACCCTTTGTCAGCAGCCGTGCCAAGAAAGGGAAAGTCATTGACGCGAAATTGAAAGTGGCCGGTTTGAGTAAAGTGGTGATTCCAAGTTTGGCGGGCATGTAAGTGACGAATTATTCATAGTCAATAATGAAATAAGCTGAACTCACATTTAGCGATGTATTAAATGTATCTTGATGCACATCGTTGGATTTTGCTTAAACTTCCTCTGGGGTTACCCGAGGACGTTTTTAATTCTTAACTACGGAAAAACAAGTCTTTACTTCCCTAAAATATGCAGCTAAACACTCGAATTCTTAAAAATATTTTGATCTTTGTCACTATAGTTGCTGGTGCTGCAGTGATGTTGCTCGAGCCTATTGCGCAAAGTGTGGACTATCATGTTTTTGCGGACTCACGCAGTTGGGGTCATATTCCTTATTTTTGGAATGTGGTTTCTAATCTTGGATTTTTATATGTCGGGATATTGGGGTTGCATCAATTGTTTGTGACGCATCGGCTTAAAACAGTTTTTGCAATTCGACTCAATTATGTGGTGTTTTTTATTGGTGTGACCTTGGTGGCATTGGGTTCCGGGTATTATCATTGGCGGCCGGATAACCACACGCTAATTTGGGATCGTTTGCCGATGACATTGGCGTTTATGGCGTTGATGTCATTTGCGTTAGGAGAGTTTTTATCGGTGGTTTGGGCAAGACGCGCATTCTTGCCGTTGTTATGCTTGGGTCTGGCATCTGTGATTTATTGGTATTGGGGCGAAGTTCACGGAGTGGGTGATTTGCGACCCTATGTTTTGGTACAGTTTTTACCGATGATTTTATTACTGGTTTTGTTTGTTTTTGGACAACCTGTTTTTGATGATAACTCGGGCTACTGGTGGCTTTTAGCGGCCTATACCTTGGCCAAAGTCTTTGAGCATTTTGACCGAGCAATCTTTAACTTAACCCATGGCATGATGGCGGGCCATGCGCTCAAGCATGTTATAGCTGCAGTGGGTTTATATCTTTTGTTGCGAACGTTCGCCCGCCGACATCAACGGGGTGGCGCATAGATGCTGCGCGTACCCGATAAAAGCTCATGCAATGCCCGACGTTTTGGGTTCATCAAGGATGTGCCCATCAAGGCCAGCCAATTAATCAAGAGTATGAGCATCATTTGGATATAAAAGCCACCTGCATTTTCATGGTTCAGTGGTTTTTGAGCCAAAAGTGTAAGTGCCATTAATAAGCCCGGCAAGATACCGAGGTATGATGCCAAATAACGCAACCAAGCCTGTTTGGCATTAGGTAATTGCTCGGTCATGTTAAGTACTTTAATGTGCCACGTGCGCTGCGCCAGCGTTTGTCCTGCTTTTTGCCATGAGTGACTAAAATACCAACCGAGTACCCCAAAAATCAACAGTTGAATCGCCCATGTGGGGGTGCTTTGTCCAATGAGTGTGAATAGGACTTGTGCCAGTGCCCCCGTAATAAAATAAATGCCGAACAGCAGGGTGAATTCATAAATGCTCGCACCTAGACGGCGGACAAGAGAGGGTGGTTTGAGCTCGGTCATGATTGGGTGTCTTTTTAAAAACGAAACCTTAGCATAAGTTCATCTGATATTGTGTGGTTTGTCATCAAACAAAATGCACCGTATTTAACGGTGCATTTTGTTTTGGCAAGCATCTCTTCAATAGAACTGGCTGTTTGATTCATTACTTCTGATCAATAAAACTGTTCCATGATTTTGCCCGAGTATTGGCATTATTCACTTTGTCATTCTCAAGTTTACGTTGAACCTGTATGCGTTGTTTTTGCGATAGACTGGCCCATTCAGCCATTCTTTCTTGTGCATTGGCCAATTGATCGCGGTTGAGTTGACGCAGTTGCGGCGTGCGTGCCAGCCATTGTTGGCGTTGCTGTGGGGGCATTTCCTCCCAAGTCATGCGCAATGGTCGTAATGCAGCGCGACTGTTGGGCGAAATCTCATCCCAGCTTTGGGCATAAGCGCTACCGATCAGGCTAAAAACAAGAATGAAGGCGAAGGCGGGGGATTTCATGGTTTATTCAATGTTGAGTGATGGCTGTTAGATTGCTCATGCGTTATATTATTGCGCACATTTTGTGCAACATACAGATTAAA
This sequence comes from Formosimonas sp., assembly GCA_044357705.1. Classification (GTDB taxonomy): domain Bacteria; phylum Pseudomonadota; class Gammaproteobacteria; order Burkholderiales; family Burkholderiaceae; genus Hydromonas. The sequence continues at coordinate 6,667 of JBIKPB010000009.1, forward strand.
GTCATCGTTTAAATACGCTTGTAACGGTATTTGCTCGTTCAAAATTGCGTCAATATTAATCATTTCATCGGCGGCTTTGGTTTGTATCAAGACGACGGGGGCAGGATTAAACAGATTATTCAGCGCAACTTTGGGTGATAAAGTATTGGGCGCATGAATATTTTTGCCAATCATCAGCGCAGCAGCTAAAACAGGTAATGTGACCAAACCTTTGGTGAATGTTGGCATGCGTTGTAGCCAGCCAAAAAAGCCTTCATTTTTAGTTGCAATAGGTTGCGTTACACGCGCACGTTGAGCTAAAGCTTGAACGCGCGCCGCGCGTAAACGCTCTGTGATGTCGTGTGGCAACTGGTCGAGACCATCGTCTAAAACACGGCGTGTCAGTTGCACAGCGTGAGCGGCTTGATCGAGGGTGGTTGATTGAGTATTCATGATGTAATTCCTAATTCGCGTAGAGCTTGGGCTAAGCTGTGCGCTGCTCGTGAACAATGCGTTTTGACGCTGCCCTCCGAACAGCCCATGGCTTCTGCTGTTTCTGTCACGCTGTAGTCCTCCCAATAACGCAGCAAAAAGGCTTCGCGTTGACGTCTGGGCAAGTTTTTTATCAATTCTTCTAACAAATTGAGCATTTGCTCGCGCGAGACGGTTTCTTCGGCGGATTCAATACGATTAGCGCTGTTTTTGGACAACAATGACTCAAGAATATCGAAGCTGGCTTCGTCTTCATTGGAGTGATCAAATTCAGAAAAGGTTGGCGTCCAATAATCACGCACTTTATTGCGACGAAAATGGTTGTGTACGGCATTTTGTAAAATGCGCGTGAACAGCATCGGCCATTCATTCGGCGGTTTGTCAGAATAAGATTGGACAAGGCTCAACATCGCGTCTTGCGCAATGTCGAGCGCATTTTCTTCATTGCGCACGGCATAAAGCGCGTGCTTGTAGGCACGTCGCTCAACGCTGGCGAGAAACGCATCCATGGTGGCGTGAACTACTGGTGTCACGGTTGACTGAGGTTGTGTGGTGTCGCTCAATGTATTTTTTTAAATTTCGGTGATTTCAGTTAAGTGGGCGACGTAATCCTGTCCGCGTGCAGCGTAATGCTTGGCATTGTGCGGTAGTTGTGCGATTTCGGCGCTGGATAACAAGCGCGCCATTTTAGCAGGAGAACCCACAATTAGTGCGCCATCGGGAAATTTTTTGTTTTCCGTTACCAATGCGCCCGCACCGACAATGCTGTTGCGCCCGATGACGGCGTTATTGAGAATGGTCGCGCCCATACCGATCAGGCTATTGTCATGAATTGTACAACCATGCAGCGTGACGCTGTGGCCGATGGTGACATGCTCGCCAACCGTTAAGGGGGTGCCCATATCGGTGTGCAACACGCAATTTTCCTGAATATTGCTGCCGGCACCGACCATAATCGGCTCATTGTCGCCGCGCAAAACGGCTCCAAACCAAACATTGACACCTTCGTGCAAGACCACTTTTCCGATTAAAACGGCTGTGGGCGCAATATATGTATTGGCGGCAATGTGTGGCGCGTGCTGGTGAAAGCGGTAAACGGGCATAAAAACCTCGATTAATGGAGATGCGAACAAATTTTAATAAAAATCTTAATAATTTTTGTCGCATATAAACGGTTAAAATATGCGCTTACTATAAAGGATGTTCACGAGATGGCGCAAGTTTTGGAGTTACGTGCCGCAGTTTTGCGGATTTTGGCGATGAATGAGCCGAGCGAGAAAGTCGCCGCCTGTTTGGATTTGACCGCTGCAATCGAGCTGGGGCATGTTACTGTAGAATCTTCTGCAAAATTTTCCGACATTGGAATTGGTCGACCAGCAAAACCGGAGTTGATCTATGCGCTTAATGTCCCGAAGCGCAAAGCAACGACTGTGCAAGGTCGATTGGGCATGATCCATGCGCTGGCGCATATTGAGTTCAATGCGATCAATTTGGCACTGGATGTGATTGTCAGGTTTGATGATTTACCGACGGAATTTTATTGGGATTGGTGGCAAGTTGCCCGAGAGGAAGCGTATCATTTCTCGATGTTGCGCACGCATTTGCAACGTCATGGTTCCGATTATGGTGATTTTGCTGCGCACAACGGTTTGTGGGAAATGGCTGAGCGCACCCGTCATAAACTCACTGATCGCATGGCGATGGTGCCACGTACGTTAGAAGCGCGCGGATTGGATGCGTGCCCATTGATGCGCGATAAGCTCGCGCAAGCTGGCGATACCGAAGCGGCATCAATCATCGACATCATTTTGCACGATGAAATCAAGCATGTCGCGTTGGGTAATAAGTGGTTTGTTTATGCATGTGAGCGCGATAACGTCAATCCGGTACTGAATTATCGTCGTTTGAAACACGAACACGGTGCGCCGAATTTACGTCCGCCATTCAACATCGAAGCGCGTCGTGCTGCGGGATTTTTTGAAGAAGAATTGCTCGAATTGCAACAATTATGAATACAACGGATACACCGAAAACAACCTTACGCTCTGCTCAAGGACCGCTTATGACCGAGATTCAATCAGCACCGATTGGCGTATTTGATTCGGGCATTGGCGGCCTTAGCGTGTGGCGACATTTGCGCGCGACATTGCCGTATGAGGATTTTATTTATGTTGCCGATACCATTAATGTCCCGTATGGCGATAAGTCCGAAGCGTGGATTCGTGAACGTGTAGATCAGATTGCGCAATGGTTTCTCTCACGTGGCTGTAAAGCTGTGATTTTGGCATGTAATACGGCGACGGCAGCGGCGGCAACTTATTTGCGCCAACGCGATCCGGATTTATTTTTGGTGGGCTTGGAGCCAGCCATCAAGCCAGCTTTGTTACTCACTCAGAATAAAACGATTGCCATGCTTGCCACTGCACGGACGGTCACCAGTGAGAAATACGCTCGTCTGCTTGAACGTTGCGTGTCTGATGATTTCAAGGTTTTATCCATTGGTTGTGTCGGTTTGGCGGAGCGAGTCGACGCGGGCGATACTGGTAGTCCCGAGACCATTGCTTTGATCGACAAGTACCTTGCTGCGGCACAAGACGCTGATGTGATTGTGCTGGGTTGTACGCACTATCCATTCATCGCTGAGCACATTAAAGCACGCGTTAAGGAGGGCGTACAAATCATCGACAGTGGCGCACCGGTGGCGCGTTATACCAAAGACATTTTGACCCTGCGTGATGGGCTGAATCCGAAAAAAACGATGGGTTCGGCTGAGTGGTATGCCAGTCGCGTGAGCGAGGGCGATGAGCGCCAGTGGTCATCATTCAGTGGACAACATGTTGAGCAAGTGCAGATTTTGGATGTGTCGATTTTAAGTAAGGGCAAGTATATTCATGAAACCCTATGATTGGATTTTATTCGATGCAGATGAAACGTTGTTTCATTTCGATGCGCAGCAAGGCCTACGCCGGATGTTTGCACGTTTTGACGTGACCTTTACTGAGCAGGATTTCGCGGAGTATCAAACAGTCAATCAACCGCTGTGGGTGGATTATCAAAATGGCACGATCAACGCACAGCAACTGCAAACCCGTCGTTTTAACAGATGGGCTGATCAATTGAAAGTTGAACCGCAAACATTGAACAGTGCTTTTATGCGCGCGATGGCTGAAATTTGCGCACCGTTGGATGGGGCGGTGGACTTGTTGGATGCGCTGCATGGCAAGGTCAAGTTAGGCATCATTACCAATGGTTTTACCGAGTTGCAGCAGGTTCGTTTGCAAAGTACGGGGCTGAGTGCACATTTTAATTTGGTCGTAATTTCGGAGCAGGTTGGGGTGGCAAAACCGCATCGTGATATTTTTGATTATGCGTTGAACTTGATGGGAGAGCCGACTCGCGAGCGTGTATTGATGGTGGGCGATACGCTCGAGTCCGATATTTTAGGGGGGCTGAATGCGGGCTTGCACACCTGTTGGTTGAACCGTCACGCCAAACCTTTGCCGGTCGAAATGACACCGCATTATCAAGTTGCTTCGCTGGCAGAATTGGCGCTGTTATTGTCCGTTAAAACAGACGTTACAGCATAGGATTGAGGTTTTGGATTTGAAGAATAAAATTAAAAAGGGTGGTTTGAGGTTTTTTACTTTAGCGACAGGCTTGATTGTACAGATCGGGCAACCTGCTTTTGCACAAAAAGCACCGCAATCGACCGCTGCGGTTTGCAGCACAGAAAATGCCGCCACGACTGAGTCAAAAATCCAACGTGCCATTCGCATTGCTTGCGATGAGTATGCGTTGTGGGGAAAACCCATGATCGACAGCCAAGGTCATTTAATCCAAATCGGCCCGATGGAGGGCGAAACCGACAAACTGACCAATGGTGAAATGGCTTGGACACGCGTTTTGTATTATTGGACAGCGGGTGTTGGCGTAGATTATTTGTATGGATTGGATGACTTTTCAGCTTACTCAAGTAATGACAAAAATGCATTTATCCGCACACGCATCATCGACAACCCGTGGTCGGGGGCATTTATCAGTTACGTCATGAAATCTGCTGGGTTTAATCGTTCAGAGTTTGCGTTGAATGACGGGCATATTCGCTATATTAAGCCGGCATTTGCGGCGACATTGGCGGGCAAACACAATGAAGCAAATGATTATGCATTTACGGCACAAAATCCGTTGAGTACGCGGATTAGTGTAGGTGATCTGATTTGCTATGCGCGCGAAGGACGGTATGTGTATGGTGTGCGGGGTTTTAATGATTGGTTGATGGTGCATTACAATGATGACCGATCATTAAAGACCCACTGCGACATTGTGGTGGGGGTGGCGAAAAATCGAGCGTATTCGATTGGCGGTAATGTCGCACAGTCGGTGACGATGCGACAATTGAATTTAAACTCCAAAGGTTTTTTATCATCGAAACATATTTTGCCAGTGACTCAAATAGACGAGTCATGGTTGGCCAATGTTTTGGATCATGAGAATGAAACTTTGCCTGCTTGTGAGCCGATCAGTGGGGTCAATTGTGATATGAATCGCAAAGATTGGGTGATTCTGCTCAAAGCACGTTCGTAACGTAAGGTCAACCCCTAAAATTTTATAAATGCGCTACACTGCGCGTTTTTTCCATGCGCCGGTTTGTCGTTGAGCCCGTGCCATAGATCGTTTACCGCCATGTCAATCCATTCAATAGTCCGATGTTTTGATTTTGGGTTTTATTTGGGTTTTCATCGATTTTGTGCGGGTTCTCCGCTCAGAATTGATGATGTTCAAATTAAATAAGCATTAAACAAGCGCAAAGTAGGGGTTTACTTTGTGATTAACTATATACCGATTGCCAACCATGATTTTATTGATCTACGCCCATCCTTACACACAACAAAGTCACGTCAACCGCACTTTACTGAAAGCGGTCAAAGATTTGCCTGATTTACAGATTCGTTCTTTGTACGATTTGTATCCGGATTTTTACATTGATGTCGAAAAAGAACAAGCCGCGTTGCAAGCGGCCGATTTGATCATTTGGCAGCATCCATTGTATTGGTATCACACCCCCGCTTTGATGACGTTATGGTTTGAAAAAGTTTTGAGTCATGGCTGGGCTTATGGTCCCGAAGGGTATGCGGTCACGGGCAAAAAATTGTTGTGGGTGACGACAACGGGCGGTGACGCGAATGATTACGGTGCGAACGAGCCGGACAGTATGCCGCTTAATTTATTGTCCAGCTCGATTGAGCAAACGGCACGATTTTGCGGCATGGAATGGTCTGCGCCATTTGTCGTGCATGATGCGGGGTTGATCAGCGATGATGCTTTGCACCGTGCTGCGACTGATTATCGCTTACGGGTCAAGCAATTGGCCGAAAGCGCCATGTTAATCAATGGAGGAACTTCTCATGCATGAGACGAATGTTTTGCTATATGCCTTGATTTATTTGAGCGCAATGGTGTTGGTGGTGCCGTTTGCCAAACGTTTGGGGCTGGGCGTGGTACTCGGTTACTTGGTGGCCGGTGTGGTGATCGGCCCGAGCGTACTGGGTTTGACCAGTGACAATGCCAGTATCAATAGCTTGGCCGAATTAGGTGTTGTCTTGATGTTGTTTACGATTGGTTTAGAATTGGATGCCTCGCGTTTGTGGGCGATGCGTCATCGCGTTTTTACGCTCGGTGCTTTGCAAATGACTGTATGCGGTGGCGGCTTTTTTGTCTCGACACTTGGGTTGGGCTTGCCATCAACTTTGGCGCTCATTATTGGATTAACTTTGGCGTTGTCATCAACCGCCGTCGCCGTTCAGTTGATGAATGATCGTAATTATATGGGTACACAAGCAGGACAAAGTGCCTTTGGTGTATTGCTGTTTCAAGACATGGCTGCCATTCCGCTGTTGATTGTGATTGGTTTGATCGCGCCCAATGCTGCTGATGCGCATGCTTTTAATGCATGGTATGCGCTGGGCGCGATTGTTTTGGTCACAGTGATGGGCTTGTATGGCGTGCGTTTTGCACTGCGTTGGATCGCACAAAATGGTTCGCGTGAGTTATTTGTCGGTGCAGCATTGTTGCTCGTGATGGCAATTATGGAGTTGATGATCTGGGTGGGTTTGTCACCGGGATTGGGCGCGTTTTTAGCGGGTGTATTGCTGGCCAGCTCGGAGTATCGTCATGAGTTAGAGGCTGATTTAGAACCGTTTAAAGGTTTGTTTTTAGGCTTGTTTTTCATCACGATTGGTGCTGGTATCAATTTATCATTGTTGGTGGCGAATTGGCCACTGGTTTTGGGTTTGTTAGCCGCTTATTTGGTATTAAAGTTTGTTTTGCTGTTTATCGTGGGTACGATTGCACGCATCAATATGCGCGAGCGATTCATTTTTGCCATGCTGTTGACGCAGGGCAGCGAGTTTGCCTTTGTGGTCGGCAATCTCGCTGCATCGGGCGGTCTGCTCAATCGCGAACAGTCTGAATGGCTTAATCTGATCGTCGCTTTGTCACTCGCCGCCTCGCCACTTTTGATGAAGGCCTTTGACGCACTTTTGGCGCGCAGCTTTAGCCAAAACTCTGATGAGCCAGCAATGGATACTGAAATGGAACAAACTCCTGTGATTATTGCGGGCTTTGGGCGAGTGGGGCAGATTGTCGGGCGTTTGTTGCTCACCAGCGGTGTACCGGTGACGGTGCTCGACCATGATTCATCTCACATTGAGTCGATCGGTCGCTTTGGTTATAAAGTGTATTACGGTGATGCTGCTCGTATGGATTTATTAGAAGTTGCAGGCATTGCTAAAGCCAAAATCCTCGTTGTCGCAGTCGATGATGTAGAGACCAGTCTAGAAATCATCGAAAACGTACAAAAGCATTATCCTAATCTCACCATCGTCGCGCGCGCTAGCGATGTGCGTCATTATTATGAATTGCGTCACTTGGGCGTCACTTTAATTGAGCGTGAAACGTTTGAGAGTTCGCTCAAAATGGGACGCATGTGTTTAGAGAAACTCGGCTTGAGTCGCTATGAAGCGCGTGAAGCTGCGGATCATTTTAGACACTACAATGTACGAAATTTGCTTGAGTTAGAGCAACATCGTGACAAAGAAAACTTCACCACTATTGCTCGTGAATTGCGTGAAACACTCGAGAAGCAATTGAGTGCGCACATTCAAGCGCCAAAAGGTGTGGCTGATTGGCAACGTACCCAAGAGCAACGTTTGTCTGAAGCTACGGATCAGTAGAGTGCTGAAAGATTAAAAGCAGTTTTTTGTTCGGTTTTATACTAAAGCCTCGCATTGCCCAATGTGAGGCTTTGACTTTATAATGGCAGGTTTTCGGCTTGCGGTAATTTTTAAGCCGTTTTTAGTTTTTAAATAATTTTGTAAGAAGTATTCGATTATGTCCATTCCCCAAACCGCGCTCGCTCACGAAGTTGCGCATCGCCGCACGTTTGCGATCATTTCCCATCCTGATGCGGGTAAAACCACGTTGACCGAAAAGCTCTTGCTGTTTTCGGGTGCGATTTTGCAGGCGGGTACGGTCAAAGGTAAAAAAACGGGCAAGTTTGCCACCTCGGATTGGATGGACATTGAGAAACAACGGGGTATCTCGGTTGCATCATCGGTCATGCAGTTTGAGTACAAAGACCACACGGTCAATTTGCTCGATACACCCGGTCACCAAGATTTCTCGGAAGATACCTATCGCGTGCTAACCGCGGTCGATTCGGGCTTGATGGTGATCGACGCGGCCAAAGGTGTAGAGGCACAGACGATTAAATTACTTGATGTGTGTCGTTTACGCAATACGCCGATTGTCACATTTATGAATAAGTGCGATCGCGAAGTGCGCGATTCGTTGGATTTGCTTGATGAGGTTGAAAATGTGCTCAACATCAATTGCGCACCGATTACTTGGCCGATTGGGATGGGGCGCAGTTTTAAGGGCGTTTATCATTTATTGCGTGACGAGGTTTTGTTGTTTGAAGCGGGTGGCGAAAAAATCAATTTGGATTTGGAAGTTATCAAGGGCTTAGACAACCCACGTTTGGATGAGTTATTTGCTGATGAAGCAGCGCAGTTGCGCATGGATATTGAGCTGGTCAAAGGTGCGTCACACGAGTTTAGCTTGGATGAGTTTTTGGCGGGCAAGTTGACTCCTGTGTTTTTTGGCTCGGCGATTAATAATTTTGGCGTGCGTGAGATTCTTGACGCGTTGATTGATTGGGCACCTGCGCCGCGAGTGCGCAATGCGACGGTGCGTGATGTTGAGCCAGCGGAAGAAAAGTTCTCCGGCTTCATCTTTAAAATTCAAGCCAATATGGATCCGAAGCATCGTGACCGTATTGCGTTTTTACGCGTCTGTTCGGGTAAATTTGAGCGGGGCATGAAAATGCGCCATCTGCGTTTGAACCGTGACGTTGCCGCCAACGCAGTCGTCACTTTTATGGCGCATGACCGCGAAATCGTCGAGGAAGCGGTGGCGGGCGACATCATTGGGATTCCAAATCACGGTAATATTCAAATTGGCGACACGTTTTCAGAGGGCGAAAAGCTCGCGTTTACGGGCATTCCATTTTTTGCACCCGAATTGTTTCGAGTGGCGCGCATCAAAAATCCGCTCAAGATCAAACAGTTACAAAAAGGCTTACAACAGTTGGGTGAGGAGGGCGCAGTTCAAGTATTCAAGCCGATGAATGGCTCGGACATTATTTTGGGCGCAGTGGGTGTGTTGCAGTTTGAAGTGGTGGCGCATCGCTTGATGTCAGAGTACGGCGTTGATGTGGTGTTTGAAGGCTCAAGCATTTATACCGCACGTTGGATCAGCTCTGACAACCGCAGCAAAATGCATGAGTTTGAAAAAGCCGAGATGAATGCACTCTCGACCGATGCTGCGGGCAACTTGACTTACCTCGCGGGTCATCGCGTGACCCTTGAACTAGCAGAGAAACGTTGGCCAGAGGTGGTGTTTCATAAGATCCGTGAACATGCTGCGAATCTCAGTCAGGACTAGATCTTGCACTGCGTCATACATGTTGCTTTGCAAAAAATATGCTGGTAGAGTGTAAGCGTAATGTAATTTTACAATACCCGAAACGACATCAGGAGACACAAAATGCGTAAACGCAGCGAAACCCGCGTTATTAAAAAATACCCCAATCGTCGTCTTTATGATACGCATACATCCACCTATATTACCTTGGCTGATGTCAAACAAATGGTGCTTGGTAATGAGGTTTTTGAAGTGGTCGATGTCAAAAGCAACGAAAACTTGACCCGCAGTATTTTGCTACAGATCATTTTGGAAGAAGAGTCGGGCGGTTTACCGTTGTTTTCATCGACGGTTTTGTCACAGATCATTCGCTCATACGGCAACGTCATGCAAGGTATGTTGGGCTCGTATCTGGAGAAAAACATGCAGGCTTTTTCCGAGATTCAAGCCAATTTGAATGACAAAACCATGAACAACGATATGTGGCAGCAACTCCTGTCAATGCAGGCGCCGATGATGCAGGGCATGATGGGTAACTACATTGAACAAAGCAAATACATGTTTCTTCAGATGCAAGAGCAAATGAATCAACAAACCAGTGCGATGTTCGGCGGATTTGTTGTCCCGCCTACTAAAGATAAAGACAAAAAATAACTTTTAATGAATGTCGATTTTCACTTTCACTCCAACTGCTCAGACGGCGCGTTATCACCACGCGCCGTTGTTGCGCGTGCCGCCAGTCATGGCGCAAGGATGATTGCGTTGACTGATCATGATCAACTGGTTGGATTGGATGAGGCTCGTGCTGCGGCTGATGAGTTGGGATTGCGTTTCATCAATGGTGTGGAGATTTCCGTGACGTGGCGTGATTTGACGATTCATGTCGTCGGTCTTAATTTTGATGCGCGCAATGCAGCACTGCGCGTTGGCTTGACCGAAATGGCTAACTCGCGTGCTGCACGCGCACAAAAAATGTCTGATTTATTAGCTGAAGTGGGTATTTTAGGTGCGTATGAAGCTGCACTTGATTTGGCGGGAGGACGGACAGATTTAATTAGCCGCACGCATTTTGCTCGTGATTTAGTGGCACGTAAAAAAGCGGTAAATGTCAGATCGGTGTTTATGGATTATTTGGTGGCGGGTAAGCCAGGCTACGTCGAACACACTTGGGCGGGCTTGGTGCAAGCCGTTGATTGGATTACAAATGCAGGCGGCGTTGCTGTACTCGCGCATCCGGGTCGCTATATGCACTCCGAAGAGTCCGATGAGTTGCAATTGTTACATGAGTTCAAAGCCGTTGGCGGGCGAGCGATTGAGGTGGTGACGGGCGGCCACAGCAAAGGTCAGTACAAAAAATACGCCAGTATTGCCACAGATTTGGGCTTTTTAGCCTCGCGAGGCTCTGACTTTCACGCTAAAAATGAGTCGAAAATGGACATCGGCAAAGTCCCACCATTGCCTGCGGGATTGACGCCTGTCGAAGCATTTTGGTTGTGAGTGGCGCGTGGTACAATGCGCTGTTAAAAATAATTGAACAAAGGATGTTGGTATGATGGGCGGTATGG